>NZ_JBFBKN010000038.1:0-36317 GCF_040702225.1 Rhodococcus sp. NPDC080181 | reverse complement strand
AACCTGTCGCTCCCGCGGGGGGGGGGGTTCTGCCCCGCCCCCGCGGCCCACCCCCCCCCCACGAGGGGGGTGGCCGGTTCGGTCAGTTCCGCAAACGCGAGCGCGTTTGCCACACGCTCGCGGATTGGTCAGCGATTCCACGCGCGCTTGACGAATGCGCTCGCGTTTGCGCCGGATGCCCAGTCATCCAGCTGACCCACGGACGAAGGATCACACCTCGAATGTGGGCAGGGTCCCTGTTTCGAGGGCTTCGGTGAGGGTGGGGGCGGCTTTGTCTTTGGCGGAGAGCTCGTAGGTCAGGGGCGATCCGTCGCGGCCGGTGGTGGGCCAGTCGATGCCCAGCGCGGGGTCGAGGGGGTTGATGTCGCGGTCCAGGGCCGGGGTGTACTCCAACGAACACAGGTACATGACGGTGGAGCCATCTTCGAGCGAGAGGATGGCGTGGCCGAGTCCTTCGGAGAGGAACACTGCTTTGCGGTCGACGTCGTCGATCAACACCGAGTCCCACTGCCCGAACGTCGGGGAGCCGACACGCAGGTCGACGATGACGTCGAGGAACGCCCCGCGGGCACAGGTGACGTATTTCGCTTGCCCGGGTGGGTTGGTGGTGAAGTGGATCCCGCGCAGCACTCCGGCGGCGGAGACCGAGCAGTTCGCCTGCTTCAGATCCAACGCTCGCCCGGTGGTCTCCTCGAACGCGGACGCTTTGAACCATTCGAAGAACACGCCGCGGTCGTCGCCGAACTGGCGTGGGGTGTATTCGTAGGCACCGGATATTTTCAGTTCACGAAAGGTCATCGGTTTCCTCGGTCGATCAGATCGAGCAGGTAGCGGCCGTACCCAGATTTGACGAGTGTCTCGGCGCGGGCGCGTAGTTCGTCGTCGGTGATGAATCCTCGTCGCCAGGCGACTTCTTCGGGGGATCCGATCTTGAGTCCTTGGCGTTGTTCGATGGTGCGCACGTAGTTGGAGGCGTCGAGGAGGGAGTCGAAGGTGCCGGTGTCGAGCCAGGCGGTGCCGCGGGGCAGGACCTCGACCTGGAGGCGGCCGGCGTCGAGGTAGTGGCGGTTGACGTCGGTGATCTCGTACTCCCCACGCGCGGAGGGGGCGAGGTCGCGGGCGATGGCGATGACGTCGTTGTCGTAGAAGTACAGGCCCGGGACGGCGTAGTTCGATTTCGGGGCGGCGGGCTTTTCTTCCAACGACACAGCTTTTCGGTTCGCATCGAATTCGATGACGCCGTAGGCGGTGGGGTCGGAGACCTCGTAGGCGAAGACGGCTCCGCCGTCGATGGTGTCGAAGCGCGAGAGTTGGGTGCCCAGGCCGGGGCCGTAGAAGATGTTGTCGCCGAGCACCAGTGCTGCGGAGTCGGTGCCGATGTGCTCGGCTCCGAGGACGAAGGCTTGGGCGAGGCCGTTGGGCTCGTGTTGGACCTTGTAGGTCAAGGAGATGCCGAATTGGGAGCCATCGCCCAGGAGGCGTGCGAATTGGTCGGCGTCCTGGGGTGTGGTGATGATGAGGATCTCGCGGATCCCGGCGAGCATGAGGGTCGAGAGGGGGTAGTAGATCATCGGTTTGTCGTAGACCGGGACCAACTGTTTGCTCACCCCCATCGTGATCGGATGAAGCCGTGAGCCCGTGCCGCCCGCCAGAATGATTCCCCGCATGAGGGCGAAGTCTTCCAGACCCTCCGATCACCCGCTCGGTTGTGTGGCCTCACTGCCACGGGATTCGATAGGGCTGAGACAGGGCTTCGGTCGTCGATGTCGGCCATTCCGACGGCCACACGATCAGCGGATCGGCTGTGAGCTCGTCCACCTCCGGAGGCAGCGGATTCGCGTCCACCTGGATTCGTTCCCAACAGCATTCACCCGACGCGACGCGGCGTGCGTAGTGGATCAGGTCGGCCGACGCTCGCGGTGAGGACGCCACGCGGGCCAGTAGTTCCGTTGTGACGGTCCGGGTTTTCAGGTCTGCGTTCGAAGCGCGTGTACGCGTGGCTTCGAGCTCTCCGCAGGATGCCATCAGTCGGTCGTAGGCAGCGCGGGCGTGCGGAGGCAGGGACTCGATCATGCGTCTTGCCATGGTTCGTCGCCGGTGCCGACGGAGAAGTCCTCGTCCGGTGTGTCGAGTACCGGTCGGATATCCGCGGTCTTGCCCGCTTCGACGGCTTGCTTGCCGTAGTCGAGGAGGTCGTTCAGCGGTCGCAGTCTGTCGTCGATCTTCTGGCCCACCTGGCCTTCGGGGTCGCCGAGCGCATCGAGGAACCCGCCGAAGTCGTCGACCACCTGCTCGATCTTCACAATGAGATCCTTGGTCAGATCCATTGCCGTCAAGCATATTTCGACGATGCTCTCCACCTGCCATGCAGTGCCGACCACCGGCACTTTCTTGAGCACGACCTTCAGCGCACCGCGGGCGTTGTCGACGGCCACTTCGGACTCGAGCAATTCGACGATCTTGCGGACCACTGCCAGCGCTGCGCCACGAAGTTGCTCGGCAATGGCTGTACAGATTGCGGCGATCGTTCGGCCGGCATGCCCTTCCCATCGCATTGCGGCGAGTTGTCGGTCGGCATAGTCGGTGAATGCCTGTGCGGCTGCACCGTTCCAGTGACCGTCGACGCGGCGTACTCCTGCAGCCAACGACTCTGCTGCGGCTTCCATGGCGTCGCCCGCAATCTGGTACGCCTGACCGATTCGACGGATTTCGTTCCAGTTGCCGGTGACAGGAATGGTCGCTTCGCGTAGCGGGTTCCACCCGGAGAGTTCGAAGATCGTTCGGTCGATCTCGCCGAGCCACTCGGAGGCATCGGCGAGCACGTCGCGGATGTCGTCGATGGCGGGATTGGTTGGAGGATAATCGATTCCGTGAGGATGACCGTAGTCAGCGGCACCGTCGAATTCGTCTATATGCCCGGCCGCGGCGTGATCCGAACTCCCGCGGTCGCTGCCGGGTAGCGGTGGCACAGATGTGTGGGCGTTGAGCAGGTCGTAATTCTTTCGATCTTGATCGGCATACAACCAGGCAGCTTTGTTCAGCTCGGCCCCCATCTCGCCGCAGTTGGCCGACAGGTGAACGTGTCGGGTGCGGGTCATCTCTTGGAAGCGCGCGATATACGGACGGAGCTTCTTCAGAATTTCTCCAACCACGTTCTCGCCGAGGCCCGCATTGTCGAGCAAGTAGTGGTGACTGGCCAGGGTATCGGCACCGATGCGATCGAAAAGATTACCGAGGCCGGCGATGTTTGTTGCGTCCGCCGAAAGGAGTTCTTTGGTCATTGCGTCACACCGTCGGGATCGCTACGGCGGAGTGTGGAAATGATGTCTTCGACGACCGAATGATCCACTGCCCCGTCGACAGCGAGGTCCCGCTTCACGAAGAACACGGCGACCGTCGCCGTCGCGAACCCGGGCACGGCAACGACATCGAACGTCCCCTCCGTGGGGTCACAGTCGGTTCGCTTGTGCACGCTCGATGCCGTGACGGTGTATCGCACAGCAGGCTCGCCTGCGACCTCGATGTCGCTCGGCTGCGAGTACTCGATTCGAGGCGGTGCGGCGGAGTCGTCGCCGAAGATGATCTCCGCGCCTCGTGCTGCGTCGAGCGCTGCGGTGTGCAGATCCATCCCGCGGCGTCCGGTCATGCCGGACATGGCAAGCGTCGACCCGTCGGATTCCGGGCAGTAATTGCTCCCGAAATCTCCGATCGAGCCGTAGACGACCGATCGACCGGCATTCGACCAACCCGCGATTCCGGTCGAAAAGTTTCGCCACTCTGCTGGTATTTCGTAAGTCCAGCCGAATTTGGTGGCGATGGGCTGCGGCTGCCCGTCGGGCACCTCGATTTGCGGTGGCGGGCGTTCCATCGACGGAAAACCCGGCGGCAGGGGCGGCGGCACGGTCGTCGAGCCCGTGGGTTTCGGCGACACCGGTGGCAGAGCCCGTACACCCTCGTACGGTCCCGGTACTTGCGGAGCCAGCTGCGGAATTGCCCACATGAACCCGAACAGCAGCGTTATCAGTGCCGCGAGACGGACAAGAATTTTTCCCAGACCCATTGACGTACTCCCCCCCGAAGTCGAACAGAAGCTAGCACGCGCGCCCGACAAGAACGGCCCACACGAGCATCCCCCGGTAAAGTGCCTGTTCATGAGAATTCTCGTCACGGGTGGGGCCGGGTTCATCGGCGCGAACTTCGTACATCAGACCCTCGCGCAGCGCCCCGACTCGCAGGTCACCGTGCTAGACAAGCTCACCTACGCCGGCAACAAGGCCTCCCTGGACCCCGTTGCCGATCGCATCGACTTCGTACACGGCGACATCGCCGACGCCGATCTCGTCGACCGCCTCGTTCGCGAGACGGATCTCGTCGTCCACTTCGCCGCCGAATCCCACAACGACAACTCGTTGACCGACCCGTGGCCGTTCGTGCACACCAACGTCATCGGCACCACCACGTTGCTCAATGCGGTCCGCGAACACGACGTCCGCTACCACCACATCTCCACCGACGAGGTCTACGGCGACCTCGAACTCGACGATCCGGCGAGATTCACCGAATCGACCCCGTACAACCCGTCGAGCCCGTACTCCTCGACCAAGGCGTCGAGCGATCTGCTGGTGCGCGCGTGGACCCGCTCGTTCGGGGTCCGTTCCACCATCTCGAACTGCTCCAACAACTACGGCCCGTATCAGCACGTGGAGAAGTTCATCCCGCGTCAGATCACCAACATCCTCAGCGGATCACCCCCCAAGCTCTACGGTGCCGGGCAGAACGTGCGCGACTGGATCCACGTCGACGACCACAACAGCGCCGTCTGGGCCATCATCGACGGCGGCCGCATCGGCGAGACCTACCTCATCGGAGCCGACGGCGAAGCGAACAACCGCACCGTCCTCGAAGCGATCCTCGAAGAAACCGGCAACGCACCCGACGCATTCGATTTCGTCACCAACCGCCCCGGCCACGACCTGCGCTACGCCATCGACTCCACCAAACTCCGCACCGAATTGGGTTGGACGCCAACCTATGTCGACTTCCGCGCAGGATTGAAAGCAACCGTCGACTGGTACCGCGACAACGAGCAGTGGTGGCGACCGCAGAAGGACGCCACCGAAGCTGTCTATGCGGCGAAAGAATCAGTGATCTGAGAATCGTGCTGTCGCCGAAGGCCACCTTCAGTGTGCTGTGGTTTCACGCGGCGTGGATAGTCGTCCTCACGCTCGCGGTCGCGGTCGGGGTTGAGAGGTTCGGATTCAACCCAACCGATCAAGGATTCGTGATTGCGCAGAGTTGGCGGCTGCTTCACGGGGAATTACCACATTTGGATATCGTGTCTGCACGTCCGCTCGGATCGGCATATCTCCATATTGTCGATATCGTGCTACCCGGACCGATGTTCATTACTTCTATATTCATTGCCAGCTTTCAGGTCGTGGTATTCACAGTGCTACTCGCGTCCTGGATTACCGGAACGCGTGTCAGAGACTGGTCCATTCTCCGCTCTGCATGTGTCAGTGGTGCGGCATTGGTGAACGTACATCAGTTTCCAATGAACGCATGGCACACGATCGATGGCATCTTTCTTACTGCTTGTGGACTCTGGGCGCTCGATCGTGGCCTCGAAACAAATCGCGTGTGTCTATACCGCGCAGGATTGTTCTTGCTGGGTTTTGCGGCAATTACAAAGCAGAGCTTCGTGCCTGCTGTAGCCGTGGGGATCGTGGTTCTCTTCATGCATCCGGTAGTGCGAGGTCAAGGCGTCAGAATTGGTCGGCGATCGGTCGATTTAGGGGTCCTGGTTGGTGCGCCGTTGATATATTTGTCGGTGGTTTCCGCTGCAGGCGGATTCGGCGACATGTTCGCTCAGTTGACGGGTGGTGCCGGCGTTGTTGGTCGGCGGTTGATTTATGCCGACGCATCCGTCGGGCAACTTGCGTGCCTGGTGATATTTGGTGTTGCCGCTTTGCTCGTAGTGCTACGGACACGGGTCCGATTGTCGAGTGCCGGTGTAGTTGTCGCGTGTGCTTTCATATTGCTGGTCATCGTCGAAGGAGGCCTGGAGCGGGCGGGAACTTGGGGGATCGTCCTGCTGTGGATGCTCGCGTTGAGCATATTGATGACGGCGTCGGTTGGACGAGTGATTCCGTGGCGCTCGATAGTGATGGTGCTATTGGCGTGGATGGTCAGTCTGTCGTGGGGTTACGATTCGCCGACCCTGATCGGTGGGTCGATCGCACTTGCCGCCATCGACCTCCTCGTCTCGCTCGGACCCGCACGTCAGAAACGCAGCCAGAGAGGCGCACTGCAGGCGGCCGCGGCGGTATTGATCGTTGGGCTCGCTGCAAGCTTCCTTGTGGTGGAGCAGGCGCAAAGTCCTTACCGGGATCTTCCGAGAGCTGAGCTGACGGCTTCCCTCGGAGCCGTCGCACCAGAGTTGCGGGGGATTCGATCGAACTCCAGTATGTTGGTCGATCTCGAACAAATAAGGGACTGCGTACGAAGTCACCCCGCGGAGAAGACAGCCGTGCTTCCGGACAACCCGTACGTTTATCCAGCTCTAGGCCTCCGAAATCCCTTCCCGCTCGACTGGATGCTGCCGATGGAATTGATAGCGGACACACGACAGAGAATCATTGCTGTAGCCGACGAGCTCAAGAATCAGGGGTCGTTTCTGATTCTCTTCTCGACTGTCACGCCGGAAGATCTGGCAATCGGTGCGCCGGTGCCGAATGGTGTGGGGCAAGAAGCACCCATTGTCGACCCCACGGGGACACTTACAGAAATTCGAGGTCGAGCGGGTGGGCAGTCAATCGTCTGCGGAAGCTTTGTAGGAGTCTGGAGTCAATGACGCGTCCTGACCGTCATCGTCAGTTCGATGCGGGCTGATCGCTAGCTGCGGGGACGCGAGAGTGGCTGTGCACCAGCATGTTACGGAGCGCTCGCGAACCGGATGCAGCGGCGATCACGCCGGCCAGTACCTCGCACAGAGTGAACACGAGTCGCGAGGCCAGGGCCAATCCCAGTGCGACACCGGCGTCCATGAACGGCGACAGTGCTGCGACCACCACGGCTTCTCGGACACCGATGCCGGACGGCACCACCACGACGAGCACGCCTGCACACATTCCGAGTGCGAGTGCGCCGATGCACTCCACCAGTCCACCGATCCGGAAACCGGCGGAGCTCGAGGCGAGGATCCACAGGTGGGTGCCGTAGAGAACCCAACTTGCGGCACACCAACCAAGTGACAACGCTATTTTGCGCGTCGTCAGCGGCGACTGTAGCGGCGCGCGGCGAAGGACCTTCAGCGCCAGATTCACCAGGCGAGTCAGGATAGGTGGGTACGCGCAGGTCAGGGCAATGGGAACCAGCACGATTACCGCCACCGCAGCGATGGTGCTGACATCGAACAGTGCAGGAAGGCCCAGAAGACCGACAACCAACGCGGAGGTCGTGCTCAGTCCTACGGTAACCAGAACCGCCACGAATCCTGCAGCTCGGGTGACACCGGCGCGTCTGACCAGCTCGGTCTGAAGAACGAATGCCCAGACACTGCCGGGCAAGTATTTGCCCAGTTGCCCCACCAGGTAGCAGCGGGCGGCGTCGAACGCCGGGATGGGATATTCCAGTGCCCCGAGTGCGTGCTGCCAGGCCCGCACCGCTGCTCCCATGCCGAGGAACACCAGCAGCGACGACCCAAGCAGTGACCAGATTCCCAGCGACAGAATGGTGTCGCGGACCTCGGACCACTGGGATCTCACTGCCAGGACGATGGCGACGACGATCGCCGCGGTGACCGCGACGCGCAGTACGGTGCCGGCAATCTTCTTTCCGCGCGAGGCCGCTACTTCCTCCGTCATCTGATCAAGGGTTTGGTGGACAGATTTCGCCACCACTCGAAGGCCGTCGCGGTTGTTTCGTTCAGAGCGGCAAGATCGGGCAGGCGGCCGTTCGAGTATGCCGAACCGACGATCTCGACCTCCGACTCTGCGTACCCCTTTCGCGTCATGCCGACCGAGTTGGCTCCGTGCAAAACTCCTGGGTTCCCGACGACGGTCGCGAATGGCGGGATGTCTTTGGTAGCGATACCGCCCATACCCACCATGGCACCAGCGCCCATGACGCGGCGCTGGTGGATGGTGCTGTTCATGCCCATGTTGCATCCGGGCCCGAGAGTGACGTGACCGCCGAACGTCACGCCTGGCGCTGCGATCGTGTTATCCCCGAGCTGTACGTCGTGTCCCACCGAGATGCGATTCATGATGAACGAGTTCGCTCCGACGACGGTGCGTCGTTCGCTTCCCTGATGGACGGCGGTGAGCTCGCGGATAACTGTGTTCTCTCCGATGTGAATTCCGCACCCGATGCTGGGTGCCACGTAGGACGAGAAATGCTCGAAACCATTGATTTCTGGGGGCGAACCGAGGACGGTCTGCGCGCCGATCCAGCAGTCGTTGCCGACCTCCAGCGGTCCGGTCAGCACTGCGAAGGGGCCGATGGTGACCCGGTCGCCGATGACCACGCCCTCGCCGATGACGGCGGTCTCGTGGATTCGACAGTCCTGGCCTATGTCGATCGGCACCTGAAATCGGCCTCCCACGTCTCTGTTGGATTTACTGCGCTGTTGTAGAAAATAACGTTACGCGCGGCAAGGCTTGTGACCGGGACCTCGTGGCAGGCGATAGTGTCGACGGGTAAAGATGCGAATCGGTACGGTTTTCCGTCGCAGCCAGATCGGTCCGAGGGGTATGTCAGTGATTGCAATTTCCAGTGTCGTTTTCGGCGAGGATGTCGAGCGTGAAGTACTCGATACCCTTCGTTCGGGCATTGTCGCGCAGGGTCCCAAGGTCAAGCGCTTCGAGGAGCAGTTCGCTGAGCTCGTCGGTGCCGGCCACGCAGTGGCAGTGAACAACGGCACGACCGCCCTCGGTGCGGCGTTGGAAATTCAGGATCTGCAGCCCGGTGACGAGGTCTTGACCAGTCCGTTCACATTCGTCGCGACGTTGAACGCAATTTTGGATGCGGGTGCCATTGTCCGATTTGCCGATATTTCTGCGGATGATTTCAACATCGACCCGGTAGACGCGGCCACGCGAATTACCGATCGCACTGCCGTACTGATGCCGGTTCATCTGTACGGCCAGTCTGCGGACATGGCCGCGATAGGCGATCTTGCGCAGCAGCACGGCCTTGCCATCGTGGAGGATGCGGCGCAGGCGCACGGTGCGACGTTCGACGGCCGCGGAGTCGGCACGTTCGGGCTCGGCTGTTTCTCCTTCTATGCCACGAAGAATTTGACCACCGCCGAGGGCGGCATGATCACCACCGACGACGAGGCCGTCGCCGACCGCTTGCGAGTCCTGCGCAACCAGGGGATGCGCGCCCGGTACCAGTACGAGGTCGTCGGTCACAACTACCGGATGACCGACTTGCAGGCCAGCCTCGGTCTACCCCAGCTTGCCGGCTATCGGACGCAGGTCGAGCAGCGTCGGCGCAACGCGGACATGCTCACCACCGGGTTGAAGGACGTTGCCGGATTGACCTTGCCCGCAGAACTCGAGCGCAGAGGGCACGTCTGGCATCAGTACACCGTGTTGGTCGACGAGGACGCCTCGATCGACCGCGACGAGCTGAGCTCGCGACTTGCCGATGCGGGTGTGGGGAGCGGAATCTACTACCCGAAGACCGCGTACGACTACGACTGCTACCGCGAACACCCGAACGTGGTCATCGAGGACATGCCGGTCGCCACGTCGGTCTCCCAGCGGTGCTTGAGTATTCCGGTACATGCGAACTTGACCGTCGATGAAATCGACACCGTCGTGTCGGCTGTTCGTTCGGCGATGGGACAGTGATGAATCCTCGGGTTGCACTGGTCGGATCGGGTCGCATGGGGTCTCTGCATGCCAGGGTCATTGCCCAGTCGGATCGCTGCGATCTGGCTGTGCTGGTCGAGCCACGGGAGAGTCAAGGTCGGGCTGTCGCCGAGCGCTTCGGCTGTGACTGGGCTGCGGAATTCGACGACCTCGCTGGTATCGATGCGGTGGTCATCGCTGCGGCGACTCCTGCTCATTACGACATCGCGTCGAGAATTCTCGAACTGGGTAAGCCAGTGTTGGTCGAGAAGCCCTTGGCCGCCACGTACGAGCAGAGTGCTGAGCTCGTGGGCAAGGCTGCGGCCGGAGACATCCCGTTGATGTGCGGGTTGCTCGAGCGGTTCAACCCCGCGGTGCGTACAGCGCGTGAGTTCGCGGGTGACGTGTGGCAGGTCAACGGCATTCGACATTCTCCGTTCGTATCGCGAATCTCGACCGGTGTGGCGACCGATCTCCTCATTCACGACGTCGATCTCGCGATTTCTTTCGTCGGTTCCGAACCGAAATCGGTTGCGGGGGAGTTCGGCTACTTCCATCCGGCATCGAAGGAAAACCATGCCGAGGACTGCGCCGATGCAATCCTTCGCTTCGAATCAGGCGCTGTGGCAACGATTTCTGCGAGTCGCATCAGTCAGCGCAAGATCCGGCAGCTGTCGCTGCTCGAATCCGACCGGCTGATCGAGATCGACCTTCTCCGCCGCGACATCACCGTCTATCGGCACATCGACGACGACATGCCGTCCGATCGAGACGGATACCAGCAGCAGACGATCATCGAGATCCCCACCATCAGGTACAGCGAAGAGCCGCTCTCGGCTCAGCTGAATCACTTCCTGGACCTCGTCGCTGGATCAGGAGATGTTGCAGCAGAACGTGACTCGATCCTTCCGGCGCACCGTGCGGTGGACGAAGCGACGAAGTCGGCGGCTCACTGATCGACCGGTCGGCGTCGCCTGACGCCGACCGCGACCGATTGCGCAACCGCAACCAGGAGACCGCCCGCGGCGAGTGCCACACCGCCGGTGGTGCCTGGCGGCGCGTACTCGATGGTCGCGGTCTCGCCGCCTTCGGGTAGGACCACCTGAAGCAACCCTCCCTCGGTTGCGCGTACCTCGGCCGGGGCCCCGTCCACGGTTGCCGTCCAACCGGGCCAGGCGAGCAAGGCAAACGTCACGACACCGGAGCCGTTGTATCGCACAGTCTCTCGGGTGTCCGTCGCGGCATCGTCCGCAAGAACGGTGACGCCGTCGCTTGCAGCGGACAGTCGCCCATCCGGCCACGCCAGCGGCGTGTTGCGGTGTGCGACGGTGACGACATCGGCATTGGTGGTCGTCCAGCGGTCGCGTGGAAGCGCATCGAAAGCGTGTAGATCTCCGTAGGGGCCACTGTTCTGAACGATGATCGTGTCGAGCCGGAGTGCATCCGCCCATGACACGCCGGTTCCGGGTGCCGTTGCCATCAACCTGTCCACTGCGTCCGGGCAGGTGACTCCGCCGTAGTAATTCAGGCACAGCGCGTCGACGAAATCCTCGTAACTGATACCGGCGTAGCTGTTCACGGCATCCACGCCGGAGGCTTGCCACGCGTTGCCGAACACCAGATCACCCCATTGCGACGTGGGAGCGTCGTCGGGAATGGAATCCGTGTCGGCGATCGCGAATGTGTTGCCGGTGTACCTGCTGTCCAAGCGGTCTTCCAGAAACGCAACCTGGCGGGGAAAACGCCAGGGTGTGACGTTGTCGTTGCTCTGGAACCATGCGTTCGTCTGAAGCGCGAGGGTGGCCACTATTCCCACGACGAGGACGCCGCCGAAGACGCGTGGTGCTCGATAGGCTGCGGTGACAGCCGCTATCGTCAGCACGCCGCAGACCAGCAGTGCCAAGGCATGGATGCCGAGGTCGTCCGGAACACTCGACCACGCCAGGTAGAACTGCAGCACCAGAAGTGCAGCCGTGATCGAGGCTCGGAGTCGAAGCCTTTCCCGGTGCAGACCGGCGCTGGCCGCAACCGCTGTGACAATCAGTAGGGGCAATTGGCCGTATTCGATCAATCTGATCGGCCAGCGAAAAAGCCACAGGTTCGACGGTCCGAGTAACAACACGGCATAGACGCCTGCGAAGACGGCCAGCGATACGGCACTTTTCCGCAGGTTACCGAGTGTGCGCCACCTGATCCACGGGCTCAACGGAACGAGAAACCACACCAGGTAGCCGATGGGGACGGTCATGAAGCTGGCCCCGAACGACTCGACCATCGGCAGATGAGTCGGGCTGCTGACGTTGATCAAATCGCCCAGTCCGGGGCGGAGGGTTCCGTCGTTGGACACTCCGGACTGGTTTCGCACCGACACATCGGTGGTGAAGGCGAGCGGGAGGTAGACGATCAAGGACATCGCCAGGATCGATACTCCGCTGACGATCAGCGACAAGATGCGCCGATAGTTGCCCAGCGCCAAGACCTCTGCGATGACAGCGAGATACACGACGGCGACCGCGACGGCACCGTACGGATTGCCGGTCGTCATGGCCATGAAGCCGAAGAAGATGGGAACTATTGGATTCACTCGGCCGAGGGCAGCGGACCGCGTGGACCACCAGACGTGTGGGATCCACGCGAAGGCGAACAGGCCCGACGCCCAACTGGAGGCATCGAAGTACAGCGTGTAGCCGGCGAACGGCATCGCGAAACCGGCCACGAACGCCATCGACGTTCGTGCGCCGTACTGCTTCGCCAGGATGTAGACGCCGACGGCGAGAATCGCCATGAACTGCATCTTGACCAACGTGATGCCGATGGCCAGATTCGGAATTGCCGCGATCAGCGCGGAATTGGCCAACAGCAGCGGGTTGTAGGTGCCGTAGAGCGCCTCGGCGGTGACGTTTCCGCCGGCCCACAGTTCCGGCAGCAGCGTCGGCCACGATCCTGACAGCAGTCGCTCGCCGATCACCCGCCATCCCGGTGTGAACGCCGCTGCACTGTCGTCCCAGTAGTAGAACCATCGGTTCGTGAGCATGGGGATCGCCGCGGCGACCGCGACGGTCAGGGCGAGAACCGCGGGCGGCAGTACACGCGCAGCCCAGGGGCGATCAGAAGTCACGAAACGCCTTCGTCGGTGATGGTCGGTGAGCATCGGACAGTCCGTTGCAGCGTAGTGTTTCGTCCGTTCGTGGTTTTCGACAGGCGCTGAAAGGGTGACTGTGTTCTCTGGTCCCGCTCCGAGTTCGCGGCCGGACGCGGTCGAATTGTCGGTGGTCATACCTGCCCACAATTCTGCCCGAGTCATCGAATCCACTGTGGATGCCTTCGTCGAGTACTTGTCCGGCAGTCCTGCGGAAATTATCGTCATCGAGAACGGTTCGACCGACTCCACGGCAGACATCTGTGCACGGCTTGCGGCTGATTGGACTCATCCCACCGTCGGGCTGTCCGTGCTGACCAGCGCCAAGGGCATGGGTAACGCGCTTCGACTGGGCGTCGAGCAGTCTCGCGGCGACCGCGTGCTGCTGACCGCCGACGATCTTCCATTCGGGTTCGACGATCTGAACGCGGCTGCGGAATGGACCTCCGAAACCGGGTCGACTCCATTGGTGGCCATCGGCTCGAAGGCGCATCCGGAGTCTGCTGTGCAACGTGGGGTGCTTCGCGCCGTGATGACCTTCGGTTTCACGTCGCTCCGCAGAATCGTGCTGGGCACTCGAACGAAGGACCCGCAGGGAACGTTCATCGTCGATGGCACCCTTCTGCGTGCGGTGGCTCCGCAGCTGATCGAACCGGGTTTCCTGTTCACCACCGAATTGGATTACGCGGTGGAATTGGCCGGTGTCCGTCCTGTGGAGCTGCCGGTTCGTCTGTCCGAATCGCACCGGAGCGAGCCCAGCCGGGTTGCGATCGGGGATGTCGTGAAGATGGCCCGGGGCCTGCTGTCGTTGCGAGGGCGGCGTCACGAACTACTGGCGGCCGCACAAGCCGGTCGTCAGGCTGTGGACGCCTGAAGCGATCCGCTCCGGGCTATTGCGAGTGACCACTCTCTAAGTTATGGTTTCGTCATTCTATGACGGAGGTCACATGTACCCGAACATTCCTTTCGATGTCGTCATCGCCGGCGGAACCGTGTACGACGGATCCGGCGGCCCTGGAGTTCGGGCGGATGTGGGCATCGTCGACGGCGTCGTGCGGGCCGTGTCGTCCACTCCCCTCGAGGCGGGCGCGACGACCGAGGTGGTCGACGCCACCGGCAAGTGGGTCACGCCGGGCTTCGTGGACGTACACACCCATTACGACGCAGAGGTGTTGGTCGGGCCGGGTCTCGAAGAATCCGTCCGGCACGGGGTCACGACGGTTCTCCTGGGCAACTGTTCGTTGTCGACGCTCTATTCCACTCCGGTCGACATCGCGGACCTGTTCAGTCGGGTCGAGGCGCTGCCGCGAGATCATGTCCTCAAAGCCGTCGATGCGCACAAAAATTGGAACAGTCCCGACGAGTACATCGCAGCCCTCGAGCGCCTGCCTCTCGGGCCCAATATTGCTGCGTTGGTCGGTCATTCGGATCTGCGCGCGCACGTGATGGGGTTGGATCGCTCAACCGATCGCAGTCAGAAGCCCACTCGCGAGGAATGGCATGCCATGTCCGACGCGCTCGAGAAGGCGCTCGATGCCGGGCTGCTCGGAATGTCGACCATGACGAACCCATGGGACAAGTTGGACGGCGATCGATACCGGTCTCGTTCGTTACCGTCCTCGTATGCGCGGTGGAGCGAATTCCGTTCTCTGCACAAGATTCTGCGTCGACGCGGTCGGTTGTTGCAGAGCATTCCGAACCTGAACACCAAGTACGACATGTTGTTCTTCCTCGCCTCGGCCACCGGGGTCGGCCGCACTCCGCTCAAGATCTCGTTGCTGGCGGCGGCCGATGCCAAGGCGTCGCCGTGGATCCATCGCGTCTTCGGCCCGCTCGCCCGGATGGTCAACGGCCCGGGCAAGGGCCAGTTCCGCTGGCAGCACCTCCCCACCACGTTCGACGTGTATTCCGACGGCATCGATCTCGTGGTGTTCGAGGAGTTCGGCTCCGGCCGCGCCGCACTGCATCTTCGAGAAGAGTTGGGACGCAACGAGTTGCTGTCCGACGAGGCCTACCGCCGCTGGTTCCGTGCCGACTTCGAGAAGAAGTTCAGCTCGCGCGTCTGGCATCGCGACTTCGCCGACGCCGAGATCACCGAATGCCCCGACGCGTCGGTCGTCGGAAAGAACATCGCGGAGGTCGCAGCCGAACGTGGTGTGCACGTGGTCGACGCATTCCTCGATCTGGTGGTCGAGCACGGCCGAAAGTTGCGCTGGCACACGACGGTTGCCAATCACCGCAAGCGGCAGATGGACAAGCTGATCAATCAGCCCGGGGTGACCGTGGGGTTCTCCGATGCCGGTGCTCATCTGCGCAACATGGCGTTCTACAACTTCGGCATTCGGTTGCTGCACCGCGTGCACGACGCGCGAAACGATCGCCGGCCGTTCATGACCGTGGAGAAGGCCGTGCACAAGCTCAGCGGCGAACTGGCCGACTTCTACGGTGTCGACGCCGGGCACCTGCGGGTGGGGGACCGTGCCGATATCGTCGTGATCGACCCGAAGGGGCTGAACGAGGATGTCCTGGCCTATCGCGAGGAGACCATGCCGGAATTCGGTGGCCTGAGCCGCATGGTCAATCGCAACGACCGAGCGGTCACCGCCACTCTGGTCGCGGGCCGAGTCGTGTTCTCCGGCGGCACCTTTGCGCCCTGGTTCGGTGTGTCCGAGCGGGCCGGTAGCTTCCTGCGGGCAGGCACTCCCACGGCCCCTCGACGCCGGGAGCGTGTGTGAGTGGCGAGTCAACACCAGCGCCGAACCGAGACCATCGGAAAACTGCTCGACGCGACTATCGCATCGTTGTGCGAGAAGGGTTACGCCGCAACCAGCGTCAGTGAAATCGTCAGCCGGGCCGGAGTGTCGTCCGGGGCCATGTTTCGGCATTTCGACACCAGGCTCGACCTGATCGTCGCCGCAGCCGACGAGATTCGTCGATGTCAGTTCGAGGAGTTTCGCCGCGGCCTGTCCGGTTTCGGGAGCGCGTCCATCGAGCACTGTCTCGAACTGCTCAGAGCAGCGTGCCGCGCCCCGATCAACGGGGCCTGGTACGAGCTGTTGACCGCCGCCCGCAGCGACGACGAGCTGCGAGAGAGACTGCAGCCGTTCACCGTTCGATATCACGAGCAGATCGCCGAACTTGCTCGTGCGCTTCCCGTTGCCGGCGTGATCGATCCGCAGCATCTGGAAACGGTGGTCTTCAGCGTCGTCCACCTGCTCGACGGCGAGGCGTTGGCAGCCGTGGTCCATCCGCAGCCCGAGCAGGAAGCCATGCGGCTGAGGATGATTGCTCACCTGCTGCGCGGTGGCGCACTGCACGCCCTGACCGACGCGGGATGACTCACTGGACGGTACGCATCGCCGGTGCTGAGCTTCCCGTCTTCGAATACGGGGACCCGTCGGCTGAGTCCACAGTGCTGCTGGTGCACGGCTATCCCGACAACCGTCACGTGTTCGGCCCGCTGATCACCGCGCTGGGTGACGCGGTCCGGGTGATCGCCTACGACACACGAGGCAGCGGAGCGTCCGTGCTGGAGCCCGCGGCAGACGTCGCCATCGAGCAGCTGGCGCGGGACGCCTTCGCGGTGGTCGAGTCGATTCCGGGCCTCACCGGCAAGGTCCACGTCTTCGCCCACGACTGGGGGTCGGTCCAGATGTGGGAGGCGATGGCCTCGCCTCGGGCGAGCACCGCATTCGCGTCGTACACGTCGGTGTCGGGCCCGAGTCTGGATCATCTGCGGCAGGTGGCGCGGGCGCGGTCGGTCCGGCCGCATCGGTGGCCGTCACTGGTGGGCCAGTTGGCCAGGTCCTGGTACGTCTTCGGGTTTCACGTGCCCGTCCTGCGAACGCGAATACCGGCTCTGCTGGCCCGACTGCAGGCCGAGGGCGAGCCGACCCCGACGGCGGCCGACCAGCAGCGCGGCATCGCGCTGTACCGGGCCAACGTGCTGCGGCGGGTGTTCCGTGGACCCGATCCGCGCTGCGTCGTCCCGACCACCGTGGTGGTCCCGACACACGACCCGATGCTGTCGACGAACCTCACCGACGGTCTCGATCGGTGGATCCCCGACCTGCGCGTCGTTCACGTCGAGGCGGGTCACTGGTGGCCGTACACGCACCCGGCCGACGCCGCTCGCGTGCTGATGGAGAGGGGGCGGGAAGGGGAGTAGGTGGCGAGCAGTGCGGCGAGCGTCGGACGGATCGGCCGTGGGCTGTGCAACCATGGTCAGTGGTCTTCTTCTCGGTACGGCCACACCTGTGATCGCTCGAACTGTCACTACTCGAACTGGATGGGGTATTTCTCGGTATGGACGGCACTGCTCTCGATCGTCTCGGTTCCTCGGACGTGCCGGCTGCCGCCGGCGGTGACGACACGGCCGAACTGACAGTTCAGAGGCTCCTGTTCGACGGCCCGTCGCCCCTGGTCAGCGCAGACATGTACAGCGAGGTCCGCAAGGGCAACGCCGAGCGCACCCGCACCGGTGTCCGGATCGCCAAGCGCAGCGTCGTACATACCAACAGCTACTTCGGACGGTTCCCGGCCAGCTACTGGCAGCGGTGGACGACGGTGACCGAGGTGGTCTTCCAGGCCACCGTTGCAGGCGCGGGCCGCGTGGATCTGGTGGCCACCGACTACAAGGGCCACCAGCGCACGATGGCCAGCACCACCGTCGATTCCGCGAACGCGTCGACGCGATTGTCGGTCCCCGTTGCGACGACGCAGTTCCTCGACGGCGGCGCTCTGTTCGTACGCTTCACCACGACGTCCAGCGAGTTGTCGGTGCAGGACGCGGAATGGACCGTCGCCGCACCGGAGAAGCTGCGTCCCACCTCGGTGGTGATCTGCACGTTCAATCGCGCCGACGACTGCGCCAACACCGTCGCTGCCATGGCCGACGATCCCATCGCTCTGCTCGGTGTCGACAACGTCTACGTCGTCGATCAGGGCACCGATCAGGTGCAGACGCGCGAGAAGTTCCAGCGCGTCGCGGCCGAACTGGGCGACAAGCTCGTCTACATCACGCAGCCCAACCTCGGCGGCGCGGGCGGATTCACTCGCGGGCTCTACGAGGTGCAGGGCAAGGGCGGCGATCCGGCCAACGTGATCTTCATGGACGACGACGTGCTGTGCGAGCCCGAGGCAATCGTGCGCATGAATTCGTTCGCGAACATGACCGTCGAGCCGGCGATCATCGGTGCCCAGATGCTGTACCTGCTGCACCCCGACCGCGTGCACGTCGGTGCCGAGGTGGCCAACCTGCAGAAGCTCGAGGCCGGAGTCCACGTCAAGAACGCGGTATCGGACAAGAGCGCATTCAAGCGCAAGCGTCAGCAGGACGTCCGCGTCGACGCCGGATACAACGGCTGGTGGTCGTGCCTCATCCCGTCGGAGATCGTCGGGCAGGTCGGCTACCCGTTGCCGCTGTTCTTCCAGTGGGACGACATCGAGTACGGATACCGTTCGCGCGCAAACGGATTCGCCACCGTCACGCTGCCGGGCGCAGCGGTGTGGCACGCCGACTTCGCGTGGAAGGACTGGGACGAGTGGCACCGCTACTTCAACCTGCGCAACGGCATGATCACCGCCGCCCTGCACATCGAACTCGACGGTAAGACGCTCGCCAAGCAGCTGTTCACCGACCTGCTTCGCTACCTGGTGTCGATGCAGTATGGCATGGCGTACACGCTGATCAAGTCCGTCGAAGACTTCCTGGCCGGTCCGGAACATCTGCTCGACGGCGGCATGGACGCGGCCGGTTCCATCCGGCGTGAGCGCGCAGCGTACGGAGAAACCAAGCGGCACAACGCCAACGACGTTCCGGGGGTGCGTCCGGCCGATATGTTCATCACCCCGGCCGGCCCACACCCGAAGAAGAGCATGGAATTCGCCGTGCTCGCCAAGCGCGTCCTCAACCAGTGGCGCGGCACGGTGGATCCAGGCCCCGTTTCCATCTCGGCCGACGACGCGCACTGGTGGCACGTCTCGCTGTTCTCCCACGCGATCGTCACCGACCGCTCGCAGGAGGGCGTCCGAGTTCGCAAGCGCAACAAGGCACATGCCGTCGAGCTGCTCAAGCGCGGGGTGTCGGCACTCAAGCGTCTGCGCACCGAGACACCCACCGTGGCAGCGTCGTACCGCGCCGCCGTCCCACAGCTGACGAGCCGCGAGAACTGGGCTCGTCTCTACGGGCAGTAGCTAGTTCGACCGGACCTTGGGTGCCGTGCGAATCCGTACGACGACCTGTTCGTTGTCGGCGGTGTACCCGAGGTAGTCGAATTCGGTGCCGGTGCGTGCGACGAATTCCGTCCACGCCCGGTACTCGTGGTTGCGCCAGCCGGGGAAGTTGAAGTACTCGTCGAACACGATGACGGTGCCCACTGCGAGTCGATCGGCCACGAGGTCCAGCACGGTGACCGTCGACGAGTACAGGTCGGCGTCGAGGTGCAGGAAGGCCAATTTCTCGTGGTGGCCCTTCAGGAATCCCGGCAGCGAATCCTCGAACAGCCCCGGGACGATCTGTGCGCCGGGCACTTCGGGGATCGTGTCCTGCTCGAAGAGTCCCTTCGGAAAGCCCGTACGCCAGGTCTCGGGTAGGCCGGAGAACACGTCGAATCCGGCGACGACGGTGATGTCCTTACGCGACGCCAATTCCTCGGCGATGATCTCGAGCGTCGTCCCGCTGGCCACTCCGAACTCGAGCGCCATGCCGCGGATGGAGACCTCACCGAGTGCGAATCGCAGCGTGGCGTGCGGCCGCAGGAAGGTCGGGGCCTCCGGCATCATCTCTTCGGCGAACTCTGCGCTCTGGGCGGCGGCTTCGACGTCGGAAGCGTACGGAATGTCGCGACGCATCCGCATTTCGAGACCGCGAATGAAGGCGTGCAAATCGTCGATCTCACGTCGTTGACGTTCGAGGACGTCGAGCAATTTCGCTTGCTGATCGCTGGTCTGCTCGGCCAGCTGCGCGGTCTGCTGCGCCAGAACCTCACCGATTGCTCGTTGAAGTTTTTCTCGAGCCGACGACTTGATGCGATCCGCGAGCTTCCGAGGTTCCGTCATGGGCACACGGTAGCCGGTGGGGACGCGTTCGCAAACACGTCAGGGCTTACGAAAGTGCTCTCGACGGCCGAGTCCGCGCAACCGGAACCACTCCGCCAGACCGCGAGGATTCCTGGTGGTGATCAGGAAGAACCAGGTGAAGCGAATCCACTCCTGCGGCAACAGCTTTCGCATGCCTGGCTGCGACATCAAGTAACCGCGGTTGCGGTAGGTGAAGTACCGCTTGGTCGCATCCTCCGGGTACTGCGTGTGCATCCGCCCACCGAGGATCGGCTTGAACTCCTCGGCCCCGTTGGGGTGGACGTACGCGGCCGTGAGACACGTTCCGAACTTCAGGCCCGAGCGCTGCAATCGGCGGTGTACCTCCACCTCGTCGCCGCGCACGAACAGCCGCAGATCGGGCACGCCCACCGCATCGATCGTCGACGCCTTGAACAGGGCACCGTTGAACAACGACGCGATGCCTTCGAGCAGATCGTCGTCCGGATTCTCCGGGTCGATCAACTCCGAGCGAAGACGACGCCACTCGACGCCGCGTCGCAGCGGAAACGCCAAGCGATCCGGATCCTCGATGTCACAGACGACGGGGGAGACCTCGTCCAGTCCGTGCGCGAGCGCACAGTCGTAGAGGGTCTCGAGCACCTTCGGGCCCTCGGGGCGGCCGTCGTCGTCGGCGAGAAACACCCAGTCTGCACCGAGCGAGAGGGCGTACAGAATGCCGAGCGCGAATCCGCCTGCGCCACCCAGGTTGTGCTGCGAGCCGAGGTACGTCGTCGGCAGGGCCGTCGAGTCCACCAACTCACGCACGGCCGGCTCGTTCGCATTGTCGACGACGACCAGATGATCGAGCGGACGTGTCTGGGCACCGATGACGTCCAACGACAGAGCCAACAACTCCCGACGCTTGTGCGTGACGATGACCCCGATGATCCGGTCAGGCACCGGCTTGCCCATCAGGTCCGTCTTCCCGCTCGATCTCTTTCAGGATCTGCGCGACGTGGTCTCCGGCGTCGTCGCCGTCGTATGCCCGCACCACGTCCTCGATGCCGCCCTGCTGCCGAATCTGGCCGTGATCGATCCACATCGCGGTATCGCACAACTGAGCCAGGAATTCGTTGGAGTGGCTGGCGAACACCAGGATTCCCGAGCGCTTCACCAACTGCTGCAGTCGGTGCCGGGCCTTCTTCATGAACTCCGCGTCGACGGCACCGATGCCCTCGTCGAGCAGCAGGATCTCCGGGTCGATGCTGGTGACGACGCCCATCGCGACGCGCACCCGCATACCTGTGGAGTAGGTGCGCAGCGGCATGTCGAGGTAGTCGCCGAGTTCGGTGAAGTCGGCGATCTCGTCCATCTTCGCGAGCATCTGCTTGCGCGTCTGGCCGAGGAACAGGCCGCGGATGATGATGTTCTCGTAACCGGAGATCTCCGGGTCCATGCCGACGCCCAGATCGAACACCGGCGCGACGCGGCCGCGGATGGTGGCGCTGCCTCGCGTCGGCTCGTAGATGCCCGAGAGCAGCCGCAGCAGCGTCGACTTGCCCGCGCCGTTGTGACCCACCAGGCCGACGCGATCGCCGTCCTTCAGGTTCATCGTGATGTTCTTGAGGGCCTCGACGACGACGACGTCGGAGGAGTTCCGGTCGATGGCACCGCCGGCTTTGCCGAGGAACGCCTTCTTCAAGGACCGCGTCTTGGCGTCGAAGATCGGGAAGTCGACGCATGCGTCATGGGTACTGATGCTGATGGACAACTGCTGACCCCTAAACCCAGTAGGGCACGCGGGCCCGGTACTTCTTGAGAGCGACGATGGCCAGCGCCCACCCGACGACGGTGAACCCGAGCACGATGTACCAGTGGTACGCCTGCTGGTCCTCGCCGATCAGAGGGGCCCGGATGATGTCGAGGTAGTGGAAGAGCGGGTTGATCTCGACGAGCTTGGCGCGTTTCGCGGCCTCGCCGCCCATCTGGACCAGTCCCGAGGTGGTCCACACGATCGGCGTCATGAAGAACATCAGCGTGACGAAGCTGCCGAGGATCGGGGCGATGTCGCGGTAGCGGGTGGCGATGATGCCGAAGAGGATCGACACCCACACCGCGTTGAGCAGAATCAGGACCAGCGCCGGGATCGCGAAGATCACCGTCCAGTGCAGTCCGCCGGGCGGCCAGAAGATCGCGATGATGATCACGTAGATCAGCAGGTTGTGGCCGAGCAGCAGGAGCTGACGCCACACCAGGCGATACACGTGCACGCTGAGCGCACTGGGCAGCTGCTTGATCAGACCCTCGTTGGCGACGAAGACGTCTCCGCCCTCGAGAATCGCGGCACTGATGAGGTTCCAGATGATCAGGCCGACCGTGACATGCGGCAGGAACTCGCGCAGATCGATGTCGAGAAGGACCGAATACAGCAGGCCCATGGCGATGGCCTGGACGCCGGTGGCGATGGTGATCCAGAACGGGCCGATCACCGACCGTCGATAGCGCTGCTTGATGTCCTGCCAGCCGAGATGCAGCCACAGCTCACGCTGGTTGAACCCGGTCCGCAGGTCGCCGAACGCGCGCCGATAAGTCTGTGAGTCCGAAACCGGAGCAGGCATCTGTTCTCCTGCCTCGCTCTCGGGATCCTTCGCTGGTGCCGACACGACGGTCGACACTACCTGTAATCGACCATGCAGCTCATTTTGCGAGCGTGTGTGTGGTGTTACAGGTACTGGCCGGTACCGCTGCCGTGGCCGCCGCCCGGTGTGGGCATGACGCCGGGAGGCAATGCACCCTGACGCATCTGCTCGAGCTGGGCCCGTGCGGCCATCTGCTGAGCGAACAGTGCCGTCTGGATGCCGTGGAACAGTCCTTCGAGCCAGCCGACGAGCTGAGCTTGCGCGATCCGCAGTTCGGCGTCGGTGGGCACGACGTCGTCGCCGAACGGCAGCACCAGACGCTCGAGCTCGTCGCGCAGCTCCGGGGCCAAGCCCTGCTCGAGCTCCTGGATGGACGATTTGTGGATTTCCTTGAGCCGATTGCGGCTGGCGTCGTCGAGAGGTGCCGCGCGCACTTCTTCGAGCAGTTGCTTGATCATCGTGCCGATGCGCATCACCTTGGCGGGCTGTTCCACCATCTCCGAGAGGTCCGATCCGTCGGACGACTCCTCGTTTGCCGCCGAGCCGGAAGCGCGGGCTGCAGCAGCGGTGGCTTCCTCGCGGCTCAGTGCGAGTGGCTCTCCGTTGGGGCCGATCACGACGACGTGATCGCCGGGTGCATTGTTCGACTCGGATTGCGTCATGCATCCATCTTTACGCGTCGCCTGCCGTTGCGCGATCGACAGGGGCGATTATCCTGGTTCGGTCGTTCGCAACCGGGGTGTCAGGAGGATCGAAGCGTGCGTTGTTGGCTGCCGTTCCCTGGGGAAACGGGACGTGAAACACACCCTCGGCGGGTCGGCGCTTAGAGTGTCCGGCATGGGGTACGACGTCGCACGGGTCAGAGGGTCCATTCCCTCCCTCGGCGACGGGTGGATTCATTTGGACCCTCAGCTGGGAATGCTGATTCCGGATCGCGTGTCGACGGCCGTCTCCACGGCGTTCCGGCACAGTGCGTCCAATCATTCGGCCGGCAACATCGCTGCCAAGCGGAGTGCTGCTCTGCTCGAATCCGCCCGCGTCGCAATCGCAGATCTGGTCGGTGCCTATCCGTCCGGGGTGGTCATCGGACCGGATCGGGCGACGCTGCTGTCGTGGCTCGCCGATTCTCTGAGCTCCCGGCTCGGGCTGGGAACCGGCTTGGTGCTCTCGCGTCTGGACGAGGAAGCCAACGTCGCGCCGTGGCTGCGGGTCGCCAGCCGAACCGGTGCACACGTGCGCTGGGCCGAGGTCGAGATCGATACGTGCGAGCTGCCCACGTGGCAGTTCGAGGAACTCATCACCTCCACCACCCGGCTCGTCGCGGTCACCGCGGCGTCGCCGATCGTGGGTAGCGCTCCCGACGTTCGCGTCGCGGCGGATCTGGTCCACGAGGTCGGTGGACTCATCGTCGTCGATGCCGCCGGAGCAGCCCCCTACGCACACGTCGACATCAAGGAACTCGGAGCCGACGTCGTCGCGATCGACGCGGCCGCGTGGGGTGGGCCGTCGGTGGGTGCGCTGATCTTCCGGGATCCGACACTGCTCGACCAGTTGCCGTCGATGTCGCTGAACCCGTCGGCGAAGGGGCCGGAACGGCTCGAGGTCAGTGGTCATCAGTACGCGCTGCTGGCCGGTGTCGTGTCGTCCATCGACTACCTGGCCAACCTCGACGACGCAGCGACGGGCACCCGAAGTGAGCGGCTGGAGCTGTCCATCGGGTCGCTGCAGCACTATCAGGATCGGCTCTTCGAGCATCTGATGGCTGCGCTCGCCACCCTCGACCACGTCATGGTGCTCGGCACTGCGCCCACGCGTATCCCGACCGTCAGCTTCACCGTCGACGGTATGCCCGCGGTGAAGGTGTCCGAGCAACTCGCGCAGGCTCGCATCGGCAGCGTCAGCGGGGTCCACGGTGGCAGTCGTCTGCTCGACGCCCTGGGCGTCAACGACGAAGGTGGTGCCGTCACCATCGGACTCGCTCCCTACACCACCCGGTACGAGATCGATCAGCTCGTGAAAGCTCTCGCTGCGCTCGCCCTGTGAGAGCGGCTGCGCCGCACGTGCACGGAACTTCGTAGCCCACTACGAAGTTCCACTCACGACCCTTGGACGCACATCACTGCACGCGCAGGATGACCTTCCCGATCGTCTCGGCGTCATCGAGCATTCGATGCCCTTGTGCTGCTTCGGTTATCGGGATTTCGGCATGCACGACGGCGGTGACCCGGCCCTCGGAGATCATCGGCCACAGGTGTGCGGTCATGTCGGCGACGATGTCGGCTTTGCTCGACGGTCCGGTCTCGGGGCGTCCACGCAATCCGGCCGCGTGTACCGAGCCGCGCTTGGCGATGAGCTTGCCGAAGTTCAGCTCACCCTTCACGCCGCCCTGCATTCCGATGGTGACGACGGTGCCGTCCATGGCGAGCGCGTCGAGGTTTCGGTCGAGGTATTTAGCGCCCATGTTGTCCAGGATCAGGTCGGCTCCGTGATCGTTTGTCTGTGAACGGATTTCGGTGACGAAGTCTTGGTTCTTGTAGTCGATGAGGATGTCGGCGCCGAGGTCCGCGCACATGTCCAGCTTGTACTTGGATCCGGCGGTCACGGCGACGGTGACGCCCATCTGTTTCGCGACCTGGATTGCGTGCGTACCGATTCCGCTGCCGCCGCCGTGGATCAGCAGTACTTGGCCCGAACGCATGTGCGCATCCATCACCAGGTTGGACCACACCGTGGACGCGACCTCCGGAAGTGCTGCTGCCACATGGAGATCGAGGCCCGCAGGGATCGGGAACAGCTGGGTGGCAGGCACGGCGACCTGCTCGGCGTACCCGCCACCTGCCAGAAGCGCGCAGACCCTGTCGCCGACGTTCCAACCGCTGACGCCGTCACCGAGCTCGGAAATGATTCCCGAGCACTCGAGACCGAGGATCTCGCTGGCACCCGGGGGCGGCGGGTAGTTGCCCTGACGCTGCATCAGATCGGCACGGTTGACGGCGGTGGCGGAGACGTCGACGATCACCTGTCCGCGGGCCGGTCGTGGATCGGGAACCTCGGTCCACTCCATGACGTCGGGATCGCCGAATTCTTTCAGTGTGATTGCACGCATGCATCCATGATGCGCCACCACTGTCGCAGGCGCTTTACAGGTCCCAGAGGTTGATGCCGAAGTCGCCGGCGTGACTGTCGATCTGTTCGAGTTCGGCGTCGGAGAAATCCAGATTGTCCAGCGCCGCGACGTTGTTCTCGAGCTGCTCGACGCTCGATGCGCCGATCAGTACCGACGTCACTCGCCGGTCGCGCAGCGCCCAACTCAGCGCGAGCTGAGCCAGTGACTGACCGCGGGCCGACGCGATGTCGTTCAGTGCGCGAAGGTGCCCGATGTGGTCGTCGGTGAGCCAGTCCGGGTTCAGTGACTTGCCTTGTGCTGCTCGCGAATCCGCGGGAATGCCGTCGAGGTACTTGTCGGTGAGCATGCCTTGGGCGAGGGGAGAGAATGCAATGACGCCTGCGCCGATCGCGTCGAGTGTGCCCAGTAGTTCGGGTTCGATCCACCGGTTGACCATCGAGTAGCTGGGCTGATGGATCAGCAGCGGAACACCGGCGTCGGCGAGCAGATCCGCCATCTTCTGCGTGCCCTCGGGCTTGTACGAGCTGATGCCCGCGTACAGGGCCTTCCCCTGTTGAACGGCGCTGATCAGCGCGCCGGCTGTCTCTTCGATCGGGGTGTCGTGGTCGGGGCGGTGGCTGTAGAAGATGTCGACGTGGTCGAGTCGCATGCGCGCCAACGATTGGTCGAGTGAGGACAGCAGGTACTTGCGGGAGCCGCCGAAGCCGTACGGGCCGGGCCACATGTCCCATCCCGCTTTGCTGGAGATGATCAGTTCGTCGCGGTAGCCGGCGAAGTCCTCGGAGAAGATGCGGCCGAAGTTCTTCTCGGCGCTTCCGTACGGCGGACCGTAGTTGTTCGCCAAGTCGAAATGGTTGATTCCCAGATCGAAGGCGCGACGAAGAATCGCGCGCTGCTTCATCAGTGGAACGTCGTCGCCGAAGTTGTGCCACAGGCCCAGCGACACAGCCGGCAGTACCGGCCCACGCGATCCCACTCGGCGATACGACATGGATTCGTAGCGATCGGCGGCGGCAACGTACGGAGGGTCGATGTAGGGATCTGTCATAACTCGACCCTAGGTCGCATCGGCGAATCGGGCCCCGAACCACGGCAAGCTACTCGTGAGTAGATTTCCTGCCTAAGATGACTCGCGTGACGGCCGAATTAGCCATTGGTCCCGGGGGGGACCCGCAGTGGCTCGACACTGCGGAAATGAGAGCTTGGCGTGCCTATGTCGACGGCGGTCAACGATTGATGGAGGTATTGAACAGGGATCTACAGGACAGACACGACCTGTCGATGGCCGAATACCGCATCCTGGTGATGCTGTCCGAGGCGGACGACGGCTCCATCCGCATGAGCGAGTTGGCCGACGGGGTTCTGTCCTCCCGAAGTCGCCTCACCCACCAGATCAGGCGGATGGAAGTCCAGGACATGGTGCGCCGCAGTACCTGCGCGCACGACGGCCGTGGCGTCCTCGCCGTCATCACCGAGGAAGGTCGACGACGACTGACGGAGGCAGCACCCACGCACGTCCGCAGCGTCCGGCAACATCTGGTCGATCTCCTCACCCCGGCCGAACTGGAGGTCCTGGGCGACATCTTCCAGAAAGTGGACGCCGCAATGGACGCATCGGCAACCCGACCCCGACGCTGACAGACCGGCAACGAGGGGCGATTGGGCCGGTGCCGCCCCGGCCGTTAAGATCGCACACGGAAGCGTGGCAGAGCGGCCCAATGCACTCGCCTTGAAAGCGAGAGACGTGTAAAAGCGTCCGGGGGTTCAAATCCCTCCGCTTCCGCCATATGTCGATTGATCGAACCCGGTCCGCCCGCGAGGGTGGACCGGGCTCGATCGTTTGCGAAGCAGCGAATTCTCGGCGTGGCATCAATACCGGTCAGGTGGGTACTACCTGCCAATGAGCGAAGAAGCGCGGCGCAACGACGGCGACAACGAGGGACCTCTGGAAGAGGAGCTCGAGGAGAGTTTCGACGCTGTCGTCACCGAAGGCGAGGAGCGATTGCACCGCACCGTACGCACCGTGCTGATCACCGGACTGTTCGGCGGACTCGAGGTCGCTCTGGGGGTGATGGCGTACCTAGCGGTGCTGGACGAGACCGGCAGTCACCTGCTGGCGGGCCTGGCGTTCGGAATCGGCCTGGTGGCCATCTATCTCGCACACGGTGAGCTGTTCACCGAGGATTTCCTGATGCCGATCGCCGCGATTGTGGCCCGCAACGGCACGCCTGCACAGCTCGCGAAGTTGTGGGTCGGGACGCTGCTCGCGAATCTGCTCGGCGGTTGGTTCGTGATGTGGTTGATCGCGCACGCGTTTCCGCAATGGCTCGAAGTGTTGTCCGAGTCGGCGCATCATTTCGTCTACGCACCCTTGGATCTTCAGTCGATCTGCCTCGCTGTTCTCGGCGGCAGCACGATGACACTGCTGACCCGCATGCAGCAGGGAACCGAATCCGATGTGGCGCGGATCATCGCCGCCATGGCGGCGGGTTTTCTGTTGGCCGGATTGCAGTTGTTCCACTCGGTCCTGGATTCCCTGCTGATCTTCGGGGCCATCCACGCAGGAGCGGATGTGACCTACCGCGAGTGGATCGAATGGTTCGGCTACACAGTGCTGTTCAACATCATCGGCGGCGTCGTGTTGGTCACGGCGCTGCGCTTGGTGCGCACGAAGGAACTCGTGAAGTCCGAGCGCGACCAGAATTCTGAGTAGCAGCGGAGCCGAGAGTCATGGACTTCAGTTCTGCACCCAACGCTCCAGGCTGCGCCGAGTCTCGAAGCGTCGTACAACTTTCGAGATCGGGTCGATGAATTCGATTGCACTGGCGAGTAATTGGAGTGGAGCTGTGAAATCGTCGACGGCTCGGCCGGTTGCCGTCGGGTAGAGATCGTCACCCAGGATGGGGATGCCCAACGAGTTCATGTGCAGACGTAGCTGGTGGGTTCGTCCCGTCGACGGTGTCAGCCGGTACCGTCCGATGCCCTCGCGGTGGTCCACGAGTTCGACGACGGTGTGCGCGTTGGGTTCTCCGGTCACTTCGCGTGCAGTGAACTGGCCCTTGTCAGAGACGATTCGACTGCGTACCTCGGTAGGCAGAGCGAGGGTCGGTTCGTAGGCCGCGATGGCCTCGTACTCCTTGCGGACCTTTCGATCCTGAAACAACGTCTGATACGCCCCGCGAAGTGCCGGATCAACGACGAACAGCACCAGGCCGGCGGTGACGCGATCGAGTCGATGAGCAGGCACCAGTTGTGGAAGGCCGAGTTCGAGGCGCAGGCGCACCAACGCGGTCTGCAGAATGTGGCCGCCGCGCGGGATCGTCGGCAGAAAATGCGGCTTGTCGATCACCAGTACGGCGTCGTCCCGGTGCACGATCGAGATGTCGAATGGCACAACGGTTTCCGTCGGCAGGTCGCGGTGGAACCAGACAGCCTCGCCGGGGACGTACGGCGCATCAGCGGATACAGGCCCGCCCATGTCGACGACCTCGCCCGCAGCGAGCATCTCGTCGATGCGTCCCGGCGAGATCCGTTGCTCGGTCGCCGTCAGGAACTCGCGGACGGTGGGCCATGTCCCGTCCTTGGGCATTCGGACGCGTGCGGGGTCGAGGCCGTAGCGCTTCGCCAGGGGCGGTTGCTGGCGTCGTCTCACCGGCCGAGCGTATCCGTCCGCCGAGATCGCACTTGTGCAGACGATCGACAGCGATTCACCTACACAAGTGCGAACTCGCTACTCGCAGCCGATGCCGTCGTTGTCGCGGTCGAGGTGGGGGCCGTAGCCGTACTCGTCGCGATAGACCGGTGCAGCTCCGGCGTCGCGGGCGGCGTCGCAGTTCTGGTACTGGAACCCACCGTTGGGCCGAGGTGCGGGAGCCGGCGCACCCTGCGGCTGTGGGGCGGGTGCACCCTGCGGTGCGGGCGGGGGAGCGAAAGCAGGCGGCGGCGGAAGGATGCAGAACTGAGCCGAGCCGGCACCGCACAGGAAATCGGTGATCGGATCCGCCGAAGCGAGGGCGGGGGTGGTGACCATGGCTGCCGCAGCGATCGCGCTTCCGATGCTGATTCTGACCAGCAGATTCTTCGTCTTCATGTTGCTCCAATTCGAGGGGGTGCGATGGAGCTTGCTCGACGGATCCTTGAACTGTCAACGAAGTCATTCGCGCGACCGACAGCCGCGCTGAGCAGGGCGGCACCGAAATGCGCAGGGTCGACGCGTTTGGAAACCGTCACGAGGGCGTATTTACGAACGTATGAGCGAAAACGAGCAGGTCAACCAGAACCCCGAGAAGGATCCCGATGACTGGGTCACCGGCGACGAGCCGATGACCGGTCCGCAGAAGAGCTATCTGAGCACCCTCGCTCAGGAAGCAGGGGAGGAAGTTCCCGACGACCTGAACAAGGCGCAGGCGTCGGAAATGATCGACAAGTTGCAGGGCGAAACCGGCCGCGGTTGAGCCTGCTCCGTCAGAAGTCCACTCGATGTGACATCGACCCCCGAAAAGTCCACCGAATGTCACATTGAGTGCCTTCTGAAGGACCTCCCGACGGCAGCATCCGACCAGGTAGACCGTTATTTCTTCGGTACATGTAACAAAGGATTACGCAGACTTTTGTACCCGGGATTTCGCGGCTACTGTGAGCGGACCCACAGCCCTCGGCGTGTCTGCGTCGCGGTGGGTACGTTGTGGAACGGATGTTGTTTGTGTTGCGCCCGCGAGGGTGCGCCTGGGGAGGATGGCAGATCAGATGCACCGTCGTGTGTTGGCAGTAGCGGGGGCTGCGCTGGCTGTGTCCTTGCTGTCGTCGGGTATCGCCGGAGCGCAGCCGCTTCCGGGTACCGGCAGTGCCGATGGTGGCGGGGCAGCACCTGGCATACAGGCGCAGTCGTTGCCGACGGCAGCGGCTCGTATCGATCGAGTCGACATGTTGACTCCGCGTCGTGCGGCCGTGTGGGTCGATTCGCCGGCGATGGGTCGGGCGATCCAGGTGCAGGTTCTTCTTCCAGCCGCGCAGGCCGTGTCCCGTCCGACGCTCTACATGCTCGACGGCGTCAGTGCCGGCAAGGAATCCGATTACAAGGAAAGCACTTGGACGCAGAAGACCGACATCGTCGATTTCTTCGCGGACAAGCAGGTCAATGTCGTGTTGCCGGTCGGCGGATCGAGTAGCTACTACACCGACTGGAATGTGCCCGACCCCGTCTTGGGTGTCAACAAGTGGGAGACGTTCCTGACGGCGGAGTTGCCGCCGCTGATCGATGCGCGGTTCTCCGGTAACGGCACCAATGCCATCGGCGGTGTGTCGATGGGTGCCCAGGCCGCGATGGATCTCATCACGCGTCACCCCGATCTCTACACCGGAGTAGCCGGTTTGAGCGGTTGCTACGACAACTCGCAGAACAACCTCAAGGACGCTGTGCGCGCCACGGTCGCCACCAACGGCGGCAACGCCACCAACATGTGGGGCGAGAACGCCGACGCGAAGTGGATCGAACACGATCCGTCACGCAACGCAGAAGCATTGCGCGGCAAGGACGTCTACGTGTCCGTCGGCACCGGCCTACCCGGCCCGTACGAACTGGGCCCCGGCGGCGGTGGTGTGCAGGAAGCTGCGATGGGCGGACCGCTCGAAGCTGCAGCGCTGTACTGCACCACGCTCTTCGACACACGCCTGCGCTCGATCGACATACCGGCCACCTTCACCTACCGCCCGTACGGCATTCATCAGTGGCCGTACTGGCAGGACGATCTCCGGGAATCCTGGCCGACGCTCGAGCGCGCGCTAGGACTGTAGAGCGAACTTCAGAAACGCGTCGTTCTCGTGCGGGTCGCCGATGGTGACCCGCACTCCGTCGTTTCCGTAGGAACGCAACAACACGCCCTGTTCGGCTGCGCCCGAGGCGAATTCACCCGAACGTTCGCCTAGCGGCAGCCAAATGAAATTGGACTGGGATACGCCCACGTCGTAGCCACCCGAGACCAGGGCGTCGCGCACTCGATCACGTTCGGCGATCAGCGCATCGGTCCGAGCCAGTAGCTCGGCCGAGGCTTCGAGCGACGCCAGAGCCGCCTGCTGAGCAATGGTGCTGACTGCGAACGCAATACGAACCTTGGACAGCGCAGTGATCACCTCGGGATCGGCCACCGCGTAGCCCACTCGCAGACCCGCGAGGCCGTACGCCTTCGAGAACGTCCGCAGCACGATCACGTTGCGCCGACCGCGAGCGATCTCCACCCCATCGGTGTGATTGCCTGCCGCGTCGGGCCGGGTGTACTCGAAGTAGGCCTCGTCGAGGACGACGAGGACGTGGGGCGGCACCGCGGCGAGAAAGGCCACGAGCTTGTCGCGCTGAACGACGGTTCCGCTCGGGTTGTTCGGGTTGCAGACGAAGATGAGTCGGGTGCGCTCGGTGATGGCGTCGAGCATTGCGTCGAGATCGTGCACGTGGTCCGAGGTCAGCGGCACCTGAACGGGCGTCGCTCCCGTCACCCGGACGATGATCGGATAGGCCTCGAACGAGCGCCACGCGAAGATCACTTCGTCACCGGGGCCACAGGTGATCTGGACGACCTCCTGGCACAACGCGACCGAGCCGTTTCCGGCGGCCACGTTCTCCGGAGCCACTCCGAGAATCTTCGCCAACGACTCGACGAGCGCCGTCGCGCGGATGTCGGGGTAGCGATTGACGCCGCCGGTCGCTTCCACGATCGCCTCACGGACACTCGGCAGAGGGCCCTGTGTCGTTTCGTTACTCGCCAGCTTGATCGCACCGGGAAAGCTGCGGCCGGGTACGTAAGCGGGGATGGCGTCGAGGTCGGGGCGGATGTGCACGGTCACGTCAGTCATTATGCGCCGACCCTGTCGGTAGTCGACTTCTGCCTGTCCGCGTCAAAGCTGTGCAGGACGGCCGCGATCGTCCTATCTTCGTACAGTATGTCGGGAACTTTCAGCGACTTCGCAGTCCTTCGGTCCGCCCCCGCGCCCACAGTCGGCGCGGACGACGAGGTGGATACGGCCGCATCGAAACCCGTCTCGCAGGAGAAAGTGCCGTTGACGGCTGTGGAGCCCGATGGGTCACCGCGCGGCGGGATCGTCGTGTTGCACGAGGCCAGGGAGATACCCGAGTCGCTGAAAGATCTCCTGCGCGCGCTCGCGTTGGAAGGGTGGCTGGCGGTAGCGCCGGACCTGTTCCATCGGGGGCACGGCGACGACAAGGAAGTGTTCGGCGACGACCTCTTCGCCGATTTCGACGCCACCTCCGACTGGCTCGTCCAGCGCGGGGTGTACTCCGATTGCATCGGCGTCATCGGATTCGACGATGCCGGAACGGCCGCGTTGATCGTGGCTACCAGCCGTCCGGTCGGAGCGGCGGTCAGTGTCGCCGCAGCAGGGATCGTGGAGCCGCTCAATTCGGACGCCATCGCATTGGTCGACGCCGCGCCCAAGCTGCAGGCGCCGTGGCTCGGCCTCTACGGCGAGAACGACCCCCACACCCCACCCGAACACATCGAAGCCCTTCGCGATGCCGCCACGCGCGCCTCAGTGGCCACGAACGTCGTCAGCTACTCCGGTGTGGAGCATCGCGCCGATCATCCTCGGGAACAGCCGGGCAGCAGCGACGACACCGACCCCGCCGAGGCCGCTCTCGTCGATGCGCAGACGCGCATCTTCGACTGGTTCGACAGCTTCATGCGTTGACGAGCAACAAGCATCTTTTACGCGAACGCCGCGCGAACCTGGGGCGTCGACCAGCCGTTTTGCCTTCTGGCCTCAGCCGTGTGTAATCTCTTTCCTCGGCGGTCCGAGAGGGCCGGCAGCCTAGGAGGCGTGCCAGAGCGGCCGAATGGGAGTCACTGCTAATGACTTGACCCTTCACCGGGTCCGGAGGTTCAAATCCTCTCGCCTCCGCCACGCTGATCCGCAAGGATCGGCACGTCGGTTCCTCGGAACCGACACAACTGAACATGCGCCCGTAGCTCAACGGATAGAGCACTTGACTACGGATCAAGAGGTTAGGGGTTCGAATCCCTTCGGGCGCACAGAAGAAAAAGCCCCGAACTGCAGCGATGCAGTTCGGGGCTTTTTCGTCGTATAGGCCAGTGGTTGGCGGCTCGACACCTGCCCGGTCTAGATCTCCGACGACGGGTCCGCATGTGGGATGAACAACGGGGACGCCGGCGAGGGGCGGCCTGGTAGACGGCGTGCAGATCGGTACAAAGCACACCCTTTAGAAACAAACCGGACGTAAGGTGTGCTTGTCTCGCCGAGGAGGGCACGTGAGCGATCGATCAGGCAGAACCGCGACTGTGAGCGAGTCGGATGCTCAGGCTTCGCCGTTGTTCATCCCGCTGTTGTTCATCTCGCTGCTCTTCGTCGGTGCGTTGCCGTTCTACGTTCGGCAACCGGTCGTCGGCGGTGAGTCGGTGTCGGGTCCGGCGTGGTTCGGCGGTGCGCACCTCGGAGAACCAGCAGCCGATGTGTACTGGCTGTGCGCTCTGCCGGTGTGCATCGGGGCCGTCGCGGTCTACTGCGTGTGGAGCGAACGTCGATCGGGCGTCGCCATGCATGTTCGGCTGTGGCTCGTTGCGAGTCTCGGATTGTCGAGTGCAACAGCAGTTTTCGTGCAGAACGGAATGATGTTCTACGTGGGTAACATGACGATTCGAGGATTGTTGCCCTTACTGGCGATATCGATCGCGGTCCTGGTGTGGGGTGTCGGCCTGCGGTCGCGGTTGCTGGTGGCAATCGGTGTTGTCGCCGTTGCTGCGAGTCTGGTGTCCAACCTCTACAACGTCGAGAATCTCGTGCCGCGGGAGTGGGCACTGGACCCCCGCTTCGGTCTGTGGCCGAACATCGTGCTGACCGCAGCGGTGTTCGCGGTCGGAGCAGTGGGGTCGGGGTTTGCCGAACGGTCCCGGCGGTAAAGCCTGCAACGCAGCGTGACCCGGGCGATGGGGGTCGTCGCCGGCGGTGGACACTGGCAGGATGGCCAGCCCAGGTGACCCGAAGTCGGTGTGGACGACAGTCTCGGTGATCGTCGGCACCGTGGCAGCAGGCGTCGTAGTCGCCGGTCTTCTCCACGATCCGCAACCCGACGCCGTGTCGATACCCGGCTGTGCGGAGGTCGTCCAGCCCGAGGACATGCAGAGAATCAATTACGCCATTGTCGGACCGGATTCCGCCCCGGCGGGGTTCGACGCAGCAGCCAAGTCGGCCGCTTTGGCGCGAGCCCTTCCCGCCGGGACCACGGTAGAACCCGATGCCATGTTCCCGCCGCTGACATTCGACTCCAGCGCCTCTGCCTATGGGCGTATCTCGCTGGGCGGAGCCGTGGGTGACCTGAACGTGAGGCTGTCGACATCCGACCAATCCGCCGGTCCATGTTTGGCCGGCTACGTCGATGAGCGTCGGACACTGAGTGACGGCACAGTCGTCGATCTGAGATCATCCGAAAGAGGCAGTCGCGTAGAGGTATACGGGACCGACGGCAGCATCGTCGATGTATCCGCCGACCCCGTGTTGACGGTCCAGCAAGTGACCGACATCGCGATGACGCCCGGTCTTCGCTGGAATTTCTAGGCCCCCTTGACCGCCGTACCTTGCACGCCGGTGTCGGCACTGCCCCAACAAGTCCGACCCCGCCGCAGTGTCTGCGACGGGGTAGGGCACATGCGCGTGTATCTACGCGCGGGCGACCAGCTTTCCTGCGATTCCCGACAAGATTTCGGTCGGCCTCTGCTGCTCACCCTGCTGAGCACCCAGCACCACGAGGGTCCCGGTCAGGACCGGCAATGCCCACTGGAGGTACTTCAGTTGCTTCTGTGCTGCGGCGGCCTCGCGAGGGGTACCTGCTGACGGCTCGGTTGCCGAATCGATCGAATGGCCCTGAGCCTTGGTCGTTTTCGCGCCGAGAACACCGCTGTACGCGGTTGCGGCCAGGGCGACCCCGGTGACGGCGATCTTGATGTTGGTGTTGGCGGTGACACCCTGCTGATGGCGAGCACGACCGCGGTTGGCCATGAGTATGCCTGCGCCGCCGATGAGATGTGCACCGATGGCCGCAGCGTTGACTGGAGCCCACTTCGCCCACCCTGCCGCGGCAAGCTGTGCGCGATCACGCGGATCCTGCACCGCAGTGGCAGCACCGTTCACGCCGACGGCACCCATGAGCGAACCGCCGAACCAGGCGGCGGCACCGAGATCGTGTAGCGAACGGATGACGGTATTTCTGTTGGACATCTGCGGATCCTTCGGTTGTGTGCGCTGCTCCGATCGCGAAACACGCGATATAACAGAGGTTTTGGCGGCCGCGTGAACGGCTCCTTGTCCATCGGTTACCCGCGTGAGCAGTTTCCACACCTGGGCCCCGCGCCGATTCGCGTTGGAATGCTGGTCGTTCCAGCCCTATTGCGGTCGTACCGGGGGGGTGTCCCTATGGTTTCTGTCAAGCGGCTTGTGTCGTGGGCGGTTGGTACAGAGTCTTGGTCTTGAGCATGGCGAACAGGACGTCG
>NZ_JBFBKN010000037.1:0-36374 GCF_040702225.1 Rhodococcus sp. NPDC080181 | reverse complement strand
CGAAGGCCGACACATCACATGAAAGACAGCCATCGGCGTCAGAGCGGAAACGAGTCATACCTTCCACCTCGACGAACAACTCCAGTATCACTGAGTGGAAACTCGACCCCTGCTACGAACTTCCGCGCACGTGAGCAACCCTTGCGCTCGGCCGAATCTCGTGTCACTCTTGGTTCATGACAACAGGAAAGGCGGACACCGCCTCACCGAAGTGAGCGCCGTGCCGATGCCGTCGACATTCCCCCGTCGAGGCACATTCTCCGAAGATCCCGATTCCTACGCCGAAGACATTCGCGCGGTCTGTGCACAACGCGACCGGTGGCTCGATTACGGACTGAAAGCCGGCCCAGCCGACAGATCTGTCGCGGAACATGCTGTGGCACAACTGTATCGATCTGCCGGGTTCGACGAGCCCGAGTTCCATTGGGTGCCGTCGCCTCGGGCTGCAGCGACCTTCATCGCCGGCAGACACTTGGCGAGAACACCGTCGATATCCACCGCCGGTACCGAGGTGGACGCCGCGATCGCGACCATGTTGTCCGACTCCCGGCACCGCATGGACCGCATCATCGAGCGCCGCCACATCGAATGGCCGCGGGAAGACCGGTGGAGCACAACCAACGGCAGCAACGACTTTCGAGTCCGCGGTATCGTCGCCCGCGGTACCCCGATCGAGGCGGCCCTCGCCGGGATCAGCCCGGATCCCATCATCGACCGGACCGTCCGTGCGTCGTTGCACACCAGCCTGTTCGACGGAATTGCCACTGCCATCCGCACGACCACTCCCCGCCCGTTCGGCTCCATCACCTGGTACGGCCAACAAGAAGCCCATCGCGTCGCCTACTACGACGCTTTCCGTCGCCACGGCCTCGCACGGTTCTCTTTCGAGGACGTCGAACTACTCGACGTCCAAACCGCCCTCATCGAGTCGACGGGGTGGTGGTGGGCGTTCGAGAACATCGCAGTGATGGCCGAACGGCCCACCGCAGTACACGTCGAACCGTTGCCCGATTCGCCGCACGGTGAAGTGCGACTGCATAATTCGGACGGGCCGGCCGTGGAGTTCGCCGACGGCAGCGCGGTCCACGTACTGAGCGGCACCGTCGTTCCGAGCTGGGTCATCCACGACCCGACGGTCGACCGCATCACTGTCGAACGCAACGTCGAAGTGCGACGAATCGCCATCGAACGAATCGGCTGGGACACCTATCTGGAGCAGGCGGGCCTACGTCTTGTCGACGCCGGCCAGGATCCGGGGAACCCGGGCTGCACCCTGGAGCTGTACGCAGCACCGGAGGGCTGGCAGGACGGGGGACGAATTCTGCTCGCCGTCAACGGTTCCCGTGAACGCGATGGCCGGCGTCGCCGCTACGGCCTGCGGGTCCCCGCCGCCTTCACCTCCGCCATCGACGCGGCAGGCTGGACCTACGGTCTGGCCGGAGCCGACTATGCCCGGCTCCTCCGCCGTACGTGACTCCGCACGAACTCCATCGATACCCACACCACAACTACCCACCCCAACGACCAACCACAGGTGACCCCATGAACTCGAACATCACGCTGTCCACTCTCACCGACCGCACCGGTCTGGATGTCTTCGACTACCTCGACAAGGAGATATCGGTGCCCGTCGTCAACGGGTCGCAGGCCCAGGGAGATCTGATCGTCGTCCCGCTCGCCGTACTCGACGGCATCGTCGTCACCACCGAACGGACACGACACGAGACCGTGCCGTTGTCCGGCATCGAACTACTCCGCAGTGCGGCGGGCGGCAATCCGCACAGCCTCGTCGCCGACGGCCGCGGATGCACGTGGTCGAGTCCGGTGCACGACGTTCGACGCCTCGCTCTGGGCATCCTGAGCAACTCGGAGACCGCCTATCTCATTCACCCCGAACACGGGGCCACCGGAATTGCACCCGGCCGATACGTCATCGGTCGTCAGCGCGAACGCGGCGGAGACGGCTGGTTCTCGTCGACGCAACTGATCGCGGACTGACACACCGACCGAGTGTGATCTGTATCGCATCACCCGGGCACTGATAGGTGCATCTCAGAAGGGGCGTCGGAGCAGTAAGTGTGACTCTATGTAGCACTAAGGTTCGCGTCATGACTGCTGTTGTCGCACAGACCGTCGCATGACCGGCGCCCCTTCGCCGGTGCAGAACCGTCTCCTCGGAATCGCCCTCGTCGTGCTCATCGTCGTGTTCGTCGGGTGGAGTGTCACCTCGTACAACAAGACGTTCGTCGACGTCGTGACCGTCTCCCTCGAGACCGACAGCGTCGGCAACGCGCTGCCCCGCAACGCCGACGTCAAGGTGCGCGGCATGATCGTCGGCGAGGTCCGATCCGCCACGACCACCGACGGCGTCGTCACCTCGGAACTTGCGATCGAACCGGACAAGGCTCCGATGATCCCCTCGAACGTCACGGCCCGACTGCTGCCCAAAACACTGTTCGGCGAGCGGTACGTCGCGCTGATCCTGCCGGACGGCAAGCCCGGTTCGCCCATCACCGAGGGCACCGTGCTGAAGCAGGATCGCAGCGGAAATGCCATCGAGGTAGGGCAAGTGCTCGACGGCCTACTGCCGCTGCTCCAAGCCGTGCCGCCGCAGGATCTCTCGAACACCCTCGGCGCGCTGGCACAGGGGTTGAGCGGGCGTGGGGAACAGCTGGGCTCGACGATCGATCGATTGGAGAACATCTTCTCCGGACTGAACACCGAACTCCCCGCAATCCAGCAGGACCTACGCGGATTGGCCGATTTCTCCGAGACCTACGCCGACGCAGCTCCCGAGCTGATCAGCGCCCTCGACAATCTGCGGACCACCGGCAACACCGTCGTCGAGAAGCAATCCGCGCTCGCGACGCTGTACACGTCGGTGACGTCCGCCTCGAACACGACGGCCGGCTTTCTCGAGGCGAACTCGACGCAGCTGATCGGTCTCGCCGCGAATTCACGCGAGGCTCTCGAAGTGCTGGCCGAGTTCTCCCCCGCCCTGGGCTGCACGGTCGCGCAGTTCGCCGAAGGGGCACGTCGCGGCAGGATCGTCACCGGCGTCGGCGACGAGTACCCCGGCATCAACGTCTCGATGCCGTTCGTCAACCCCAAGGGTCGGTACCTGCCGAACCAGGACGAGCCACGGCTGTTCGAGCAGACCCGCGGACCGAGCTGCTACACCCCCCTCGACCGCAATGCGGGCGAGTATTTCCCGCAGTACCCGGGCGGCTCGCCCAACGACGGCTCGTACCAGGTACCCACCAGAAACCCGGGCGAGCAGAACATCCCGGTGCTCTCGGCTCCACAGCTCTCCCCCGTACCCGCCTCGTATGCGGGCTCGGTCACCGAGCAGCAGACCCTGGCCGTCATCTACGGCGGTGCCACCGGAATCGCACCGGAGGCCGTCCCCTCTTGGACCACGACGGTGGGCGCACCTGCGCTTCGAGGAACTCAGGTCACGCTCCGCTGACACCGCCTGATTGAATGGTCCGCATCCCCCGTCGACGAGCGCGGCGGGTAACGATTCAGGAGTACAGATGCCAGTCGACACGAACGCCGCAGGATTCTCGATCCAGTCCTCCAACGACGGGCGCGCGGCCGTCATCTCGGTAGCCGGCGAGCTCGACGTCACGACTGCCCCGGCACTGTCCGAGGCCATTGCCGCACAGACCGCGACCGGCCCGGCTGCACTGATCGTCGATCTGAGCGGAGTGTCGTTTCTGGCCTCGGCGGCCATGACAGTTCTCGCGACGACGCAACAGGAGCACGGCGAGTCCCTGTCGTTCTCGGTCGTGGCCGACGGGCCGACCACCAGCCGGCCGATCAAGCTGATGGGGTTGGATCAGGAATTCACCCTGCACGCCGACCTGCCGTCAGCCCTCGCTGCTCTCGGCTGAGTCGGGGGCCGGAGATACGCCGAGTGCCATCACGGCGGCGTCGTCGGCCAGACCGTCGCCGAAACTGCGCAGCAGCAACCGCAGATCGTCGACGATGGCTGCCGGAGTCGCCGGAGCGTGTGCCGTCGCGAATTCCAGGAGAGCACCGTCGTCGTCGTATCGGCCCCGGCCGACTCGTGCTTCGGTGAGTCCGTCGCTGTAGAGCATCAGGGTGTCCCCTGCTTCGAGCGTGACAGTCGCCGGAACGAAGCGAGCGTGCCGAAGAATTCCGATGAGCTGGCCGCCCGTCATCGGCACGTAGTGGGCGGTGCCGTCAGCCCGAAGGACCAGCGGTGGGGGGTGCCCGCCACTGGCCATCGAAACCTCGAATCCCGTGTCCGTCCGGCTCAGAATGCCGAAGACCGCGGTGCAGAACTGCGCGTTTGCATCCCGGAACTCTTGTCGTAGAACAGAATCCAGATTCTGCAGCACCGCAACAGGGTTCTCGTCGTACACCGCCGCCGCACGCAGGGTGTACCGCGTCAGCGACGTCACAGCGGCCGCCGCTGCACCCTTGCCACAGACGTCGCCGAGAAAGAACCCCCAACAGTCGTCGGACAACGGAAACAAGTCGTAGAAGTCGCCGCCCACCTCGTCGCGCGACGCTGCCCGGTAGTGCGCTGCCGCGGTCATCCCCGACGGCGGTAGCAGTGCAGGCGGCAACAGCGACCGCTGCAACGTCTTGGCCAACAATTCTGCTCGCGTGCGTGATTGGACCAGTTCACGCTCGTAGGTGCGGCGATCGCGAGCGTCGAGCGCGGTGATGCGGATCAGTACCGGCCGGCCCGCTGCGTCGATCTTGACGTTCGCCGTGATGAACACCGGCAACCGTCGACGATCTGCCGTCACCAGGTCCAGTGCGATGCCGTCGAGCTTGCCGTTCATCAACAGCATCGGCCCGAAGTGGGTCTCGAAGTGAATGCGTCCACCGACGGTGAGCAGCTCCCCGAAGTCGGTGCCGACCAGCGCGTCGACCTCGAAGCCCAGCCAGGTTGCCAGCGTCGAGTTCAGTCGCGCGATACGCATGTCGGGGCGCACGGACAGGTACCCGCATGGCGCATTCTCGTACAGGTCCTCGACGTCGAGGTCATCGATCACGACGGTCTCACGAAGTCCGCGATGGTCTCGGCCGTCAGTTCGGGTGCGGTGATCTGCGGGCAATGGCCACTGACGTCGAGCGTGATGCGGACGCTCCCCGGGATCTGTTCGTGCACGAACCGGCCGACCTGAGACGGTGCGAGCGAGTCGCGCGCACTGTCGATGATCAACGTCGGCACCGGTACTCCAGGCAGATCCGCCCGATTGTCGGACAGAAAGGTCGTGCGGGCGAACACCCGTGCGCAGGCCGGATCGGTTCGGCACACGCTCGCGGTCCACATGCTCTCGAGTTCGGGTCGATCGGGTGCGTTCACGACCACCGATGCCATCGATGCAGACCAACCGAGGTAGTTGCTGTCCAGCGATTCGAGCAGCTCGTCGATGTCCTCGGAACTGAACCCGCCGCGATAGTCGCCGTCGTCGATGTACCGGGGAGACGGAGTCAGCAGAATCAACTTGGTGAATCGATCGGGCGCAGCGGTTGCGGCCAGCACCCCCATCATCGACGCCACCGAGTGACCGACCAACGTCACGTCGGTCAGGTCGAGTTCCTGCGCTATATCGACGATGTCGGCGGCGTACGTGCTCATGTGGGCGTATCGCTCGGCGTCCCAGGCCGCCGGGTCCGATGCCCCGGCCCCCACATGGTCGAACAGGACGATCCGGAACCGCGAAGCCAGGATTTCGGTGACGCCACGCCACAGCGTCTGGTCGCAGCCGAAGCCGTGCGCCAGCATCACGACCGGGCCGTCGGCAGCTCCGACGACTTTCACGTTGTTCCTGATACGTGCACTCACCCGCACAGTGTGTCATCCGGCACCGGCAGCGGGGAGTGAGACCGCCTGGACGGGGTATGACCCCTGTCTACAGAAACGAGAATCTCATGCGAGTGCTGGTCACCGGCGCAACCGGATACATCGGATCTCGGCTGATCCCCGTGCTTCTCGAACAGGGCCACGAGGTGCACGCCGCGATGCGTGATCCGAAGAAGAAGTCGCGTTTCGCCTGGGGTGCGCATGTGACGGCAGTCCACTTCGACCTCGACGACCACGACAGCTTCGACTCTGCCACCGAGAACGTCGACGCGGTCGTCTACCTGGTGCATTCGATGGACGAAGGCGATTTCGTCGAGAAGGATCGCCATGCCGCGCAGTCCATGGCCGCCGCTGCGGAACGCAACGGGCTCCAGCGAATCGTCTACCTGTCCGGACTGATTCCCGACGACGGCACTCCGCTGTCGGACCACCTGCGCTCACGGCTGCAGGTCGAGGAGGCGTTCCTCGACAGTTCCGTCGATGCCACCGTCCTTCGGGCCGCCATTATCCTCGGCTCCGGATCGACGTCCTTCGAGTTGGTGCGACGCATGACCGAGCGACTGCCGGTGACGCCGATTCCGACGTGGATGCGGAGGCAGGTGCAGCCGATCGCCGTCGTGGACGTCGTCGCCATCATCGCCCGCGCCCTCGGCGATACAGCCCGTCCCGGATCGTTCGACATCGGCGGCACCGAGACGATGAGCTACCCGGAACTGCTGCAGGCGTACGGCAGCGTCGCCAGTCTGCGTCGGGCACAAATTCCGGTGCCACTGCTGCCGACGGGGTTGGTGGGCCGCGCGGTCGCAGTCATCACCGCGATGCCGCCCGGCACCGTGATCTCGTTGGTGGAGAGCCTCACCCACGACATGGTCGTGCGACGCGGTAATGCCGCGACGGAAGTGTTCGCAGAACCGGATACGACGTTGCTCAGCGTTCGGGAGGCCTTGGAACGCTCCATCACCGTGGCAGCCGAGGAAGGTACGGACGCACACGCCGATCCTCAGGCCGCAGCCGACACCGATCCCGACTGGGCAGGCGGAGTCGTCGACATCGTCGACGGCACCGTGCGACAGCGTCCGTCCGGCATCGCCGGCAAGGTCCAACTCGGCGCGACCCGATAGCCGATGTCGCTGTAGCTGTCAGCCGATGTCGCTGTAGCGATGGGCCCAGGGCACTGCTCGTTCCAACTGCGCCGCGAGTTGGACGAGCAGCCCCTCCCCGCCCAGCGGCGCGAGAAAGTGTGCGCCCATGGGCAGACCGGTGCCCGTCCAGTGCAGCGGAACCGACAGGGCCGGACGCCCGGTGACATTGGCGGTCTGGGTGTACGGGATCCACGAGATGTTCTCGTCGATCATCTGATCGACGATGCCGGTGTACTTGAGCATTCCCGCAGTTCGGCTGCGCAGCAACAAGTCCGACGCCAGCTGCAACGGCTTCGCGAGTTCGAACGCCCCGATCTTGGGCGGCAGCTCGGCCAGAGTCGGGGTCAGCAGTAGGTCGTACGTCTCGAAGTAGGTGGCCAGGGCCCGCACGTGCAGGTGACGACCTTCCACCGCATCGAGGTAGTCGATTCCGCTCGCGGATCGGCCGAGAGCGGCCATGATTCGGGTGTCCCGCTCGAATGCGTCGTCACCGCACCCGGTTCTGCGCTTGACCTCTTCCATTTCCCACGCGAGGTACGTGAACCAGGCGAGCAGGAATTCGCGATTGAGCGCTGCGTCGTCGAACGGCGGGGCCTCGAGCAGTTCGACGGTATGGCCCAGTTCGCCGAGCGTTGTCGCCGCCGATTCCATCGCAGCGATCGCCTCCGGGGCCGGCGACGGATTCACCGAGGTCGCGGCGTACATGCCGATCCGTAACGGCCGCGGGTCGGTGTCCATCCGGGACAGGAAGCCGTCGGGCGGCGGCATGGACGAGTATCCCGACGTCGGCTCACCACCGGCGAGGACGTCGAGCATCGCGGCGGTGTCTCGGACCGACCGCGACACCACGCCCTGCACTGCGGCCCCGTGCATCGGCTCGCCGAAAGTCGGTCCCGACGGCACCAGTCCACGGCCGGGCTTGAGCCCGACCAATCCACAGCACGCCGCCGGAATGCGAATCGAGCCGCCGCCGTCGTTCGCTCCCGCCACCGGCGCGATTCCGGCCGCGACCGCCGCAGCAGAGCCACCGGACGAGCCACCGGGAGTTCTGCTGCGGTCCCACGGGTTTCGAGCCGGTCCGAACACTGTCGGCTCGGTGATTCCCTTGGCACCGAACTCCGGGGTGTTCGTCTTACCGAAGATGACCAGGCCTGCGTCGAGCCAGCGCTGCACCACCGTGGCGTGTTCGGGCATCGGCAGCTCGGTGAGTGCACGTGAACCACTGGACGTGGGCAGCCCCGCGTAGTCCTGGGACAAGTCCTTGATCAGAAACGGCACCCCGGCGAACGGGCCCTCCAGCGTTCCGGCCAGCCGCTGCTCGGCCTCCTCGCGCATCGGGCGGACGATTGCGTTGAGCCCCGGGTTCACCGACTTCGCCTGCTCCAGTGCGCAATCGAGAAGTTCACGCGGAGTGACATCACCTGTGGAGACCAACTCGGCCAGCCCGAGGCCGTCGTACGTCCGATACTCGTCGATGCGCATGAAGTCACTGTAGATGTCGGTTGCCGCCGGAGGCACGAACTCGACGAGATCGCAGTTGTGCAGGCATTCGGGGCCGAAACAACCGCACAACTGCGAACTCGACGCGGACCGTCAGAAACCGATCGGCAATCCGGCGTAGTTCTCCGCCAGGCCCATGGCACCCGCCTCGCTGGAGGCCACCCATTTCAGTTGCGAGAGTTGCAATTGCGCATCGAAGGGGTCGTCGCCGGTATGCAGCATCGTCGTCATCCACCACGAGAAGTGGGTGCAGCGCCAGACGCGTCGAAGTGCGTCGTCGCTGTAGCTGTCGGCGGCGCGCGAATCGTTCCCCTTCAGCTTCTGCGCCAAGGCCGGCGCGAGCAGAGCCACGTCGGCTACCGCGAGGTTGAGGCCCTTCGCTCCGGTGGGCGGCACGATGTGCGCGGCGTCGCCGGCCAGGTACAGGTTGCCGTGTCTCATCGGTGTCTGCACGTAGCTGCGCATCGGCAACACGCTCTTCTCGGTGATGGGGCCGGGGTTCAGAGTCCACCCGTCCTGACCGTGACCGAGCCTGGTCGCCAACGCATCCCAGATGCGGTCGTCGGACCACGTGTCGATATCGGTTCCGTTCGGCACCTGCAGATACAGCCGGCTGACCGTCGACGACCGCATCGAGTGCATCGCGAAGCCGTCCTGGTGCCAGGCGTAGATCAGTTCGTCGGTCGAGGGGGCGACATCGGCGAGCACCCCGAGCCAGGAGTAGGGATAGACCCTTTCCCAGGTGTTGCGCACCGAATCGGGCATGGCCGCCCGGCTCGGCCCGAAGGAACCGTCGCATCCCGCAACGACTGTCGCGTCGATTCGCACCACGTTGCCCGACGCGTCGGTGAACGTGACGTAGGGCGCGTCGGATTCGACGTCGTGCAACGCCGTGTCCGAGACGTCGTAGTAGATCTGTTGGCCGGCCTTCTCGCGTGCCACCACGAGGTCCTTGGTGACCTCCGTTTGCCCGTACACCCAGACACTCCGGTCGACGAGATCTCGAAAGTCGATGTGGTGCCGCTCTTCCGGCCACTGCAGGTAGATGCCTCGATGCTCGTCGCCCTCGCGGTGCAGACGCTCACCGAGTCCGTGTTCGTCGAGCAACTGGACCGTCGAGTGTTCGAGGACTCCGGCCCGGATTCGGGAGAGCACGTATTCCTGAGTACGTGACTCGATCAGAATGGAGTCGATCCCCTGCTCGTCGAGCAGGTGGGACAGCAGCAGACCCGCGGGCCCTGCACCGATGATGGCAACCTGTGTACGCATGCATGCAGTAGACCCCGGGATTTCGAGCCGAACAAGACCGCACTTCCACTGAGTGAAAACGGCCGACTACCCGCCGAGACTGCGTCCGATTCCCTGGGCCGCAACCTGAAGTGCGGCAACCAGTCTCACTCGATCGCGGCCCAGCTTGGGAACCACGATTCCCAATGCGGCGACCACACCGTCGCCGGCATGGACCGGCACAGCCACCGAACACGCACCGAGTGTCATCTCCTCGACCGTCTGCGCGAAGCCCTCGCGACGCACTCGACGCAACTCGCTCTCCAGCTGCCCAGGATGCGTCACCGTGTACGGGGTGAGGCGATCCAGGGATCGCATGACCTGCTCCTGCACCTCCCGCGGCGCGTACGCCAGCAGCACCTTGCCGACGCCGGTGGCGTGCAGCGGCAGCCGAGCGCCGACGCGACTGACCGCGGGAACCGATGCGTGGCCGGCCAACCTGTCGAGATAGAGCACTTCGCACCCGTCGCGGATGGCCAGGTGCACCGTCGCAAGGGTCGCTCCGTAGATGTCGTGCAGAAACGGTGATGCGATGTCGCGAAGATCGGACTGATCGGGTGCGAGCAAGCCCAGCTTCCACAACCGCCTACCGACGACGTAGCGCCCGTCGTCGCCCCGGACCAACGCGCCCCACTCCACCAGTTCTCGCACCAGCCGATGCGCAGTGGCGATGGGTAGGTCGGCACCGGCGGCCAGGTCGGTCAAGGTCAGCGACGGAGCCTTCTCGTCGAACACACCGAGCAGGGCCAGCAGGCGCGCAGCCACCGAGACTCCGGGGTCCCGAGCATTGCCAGCCACCCCAAGGACGATAGCCGCCCCCACTCGCCGCCGAACTCGAAGTTATGGGTGAAAACGGCCTCGAATCCGTCCATAACTTCGAGTTCGGCGGGAAATCACACAGCGGCAGCGGCAAAACCGATTCGATTGAAACGCTTTTCGCGCGTGATCATCCGCATCGAGGGGTCCTGAGCAATCAGCTCGGCAAGTTCTCGGTGCAGTACCGCGCCCACTCGATCGCAGAACTGCTGTGATTCGTCTGCGGCGTCGGGCAACTCGGGAACGATGATGTCGACGACACCGGCCCGGAAGAGATCGAGCGAGCGCACTCCCTGCTTGGTCGCCATCTCGGCGGTGTGGGTGGTGTCGCGATGCACGATGGCCGAGGCACCCTCGGGCGGCAACGGCGAGAGCCAGGCGTGCTGAGCAGCGAGAACTCGATCCGCGGGCACCAACGCAAGGGCACCGCCGCCGGTTCCCTGCCCCAACAGCAAGGAGAGCGTGGGGGTTTCGAGGTCGACCATGTCTGCGATGCACCGCGCTATCTCGCCGGCCAGGCCGCCTTCCTCCGCCTCCTTGGACAGCGCTGCGCCGGCAGTATCGATGACGGTGACGAGGGGAAGCTTCAAATCCTGCGCCAGCCGCATGCCGCGTCGGGCCTCACGCAGAGCCGCGGGGCCGAGTGGCGTCTTCGTCGTCTGGCTCCTCCGGTCCTGGCCGAGCAGAACGCACGGCATGTCGCCGAACCGGACGAGCGCCAGAATGAGGCCCGGATCGGACTCGCCCTGACCGGTTCCGTTGAGCGGTAACACGTCTGCCGCTGTGTTGAACAGCAATTCGCGCACCCCCGGCCGATCGCTCCTGCGTGAGGCCAGAATGGAGGTCCATGCCGGCACGTCCTCGATCTCCCACTCGAGAGCATCGGAATGCCGGACGCGACACGACGGCACATCGGTCATGATGCGCAGTGCCCGGTCGACGATCTCACCGAGCTGCTCGGGCGGACGGATGGCGTCGATGAGTCCGTGCGCCTGCAGGTTCTCCGAGGTCTGCACGCCGGCGGGGAATTTCGCGTCGTACAACGCCTCGTAGACGCGGGGTCCGAGGAACCCGACGAGCGCACCGGGCTCGGCAACGGTGACGTGACCGAGCGATCCCCAGGATGCGAAGACGCCGCCGGTGGTGGGGTGCCGCAGATAGACGATGTACGGCAGATTCGCCGCCTTGTGTGCGGTGATCGCTGCGGTGATCTTGACCATCTGCAGAAACGCGACGGTGCCCTCCTGCATGCGCGTTCCACCCGAGGTCGGCAACGCGAGCAGTGGAAGCCGCTCGGCGGTGGATCGGTGCACCGCGCTGACCAAACGTTCACCGGCGGCCACTCCGATGGATCCAGCCAAAAAGGCGAACTCGCCCAACAGGATTGCCACCGTGCGGCCGCGCACGGTCGCGGATCCGGTGAGAACGGATTCGTCGAGACCCGTCTTCTCACGCGCCGCAGCCAATTCGCTCGCGTACTCGTCGTCGATGACGTAGTCGGCAGCCGGGCTGTCCCACGACTCGAAACTCCCGGGATCGATCACCAGATCGAGAAGTTCGAGCGCGGTCATCCTCGTCATCGGATCGCTTCTTTCAACCAGTCGCGGACGAGTTCGTCGTCGGCTCCCAGGACCGGCGGTGCCAGATGCCGGTTCTCGGTGACCTCCGTGCCGTCGGACTCGAAGAATCGCAGCGGCGGCCCGGGCAGGGTCACCGTGCCCAGCGTCTCGTGCTCGACGTCGATGAGCAGGCCCTGAGACTTGGTCTGCTCCCACTCGTACACTTCTTGCACGTTGCGTACTTTGCCTGCGGGTACACCGATTTCGTCGAGAAGCGCCAACAACGGCTCGGTCTCGTAGGTGCGGAAGATCTTGGACACGAGCTCGACGACGTCGTCGCGACTGTCGACGCGTTGCGGGTTCGTCGCCATGCCCTCGAGGTCGGGATCGATACCGAAGCCTTCACAGAAGCGGTGCCACAGTCCTTCGCTGCCCACCGAGATCTGCACGGCTCCATCGGAAGTGGGAAAGAGGCCGTACGGGCAGATCGACGGGTGATGATTGCCCTGCGCCTCACCGATCTCGCCTGCCACGGTCCATTTGGTGCCTTGGAAGGCGTGCACCCCGACGACGCTGGCCAGCAACGACGTTCGAACCACCTTGCCTCGGCCGGTGCGGTCGCGCTCGCGCAGCGCAGCGCAGCGAGAACACCAAACGCTCCGTACATTCCGGCGAGCAGGTCCGCGATCGGAACCCCCACGCGCTGAACATCGTCGGGACCGGAGCCGGTGAACGACATCAACCCGGCCTCGCCCTGAGCGATCTGGTCGTAGCCGGATCGGCCGCCCTCGGGGCCGTCGTGGCCGAATCCGCTGATCGACAGCACGACCGTGCGCGGGTTGATCTCCGCGATGCGCTCGGGCGAGAATCCGAGCCGATCGAGCACTCCCGTGCGGAAGTTCTCGAGTAGAACGTCCGCTCGCTCGATCATGCGCTCCAACGCTTCTCGGCCGTCGTCGGTCTTGAGGTCGAGCGCGATGGACCGCTTGTTGCGGTTGGCCGAGAGGAAGTACGTCGATTCGCGCTCCGCGTCACGCGGGGTGACGAACGGCGGGCCCCACACCCGGGTGTCGTCACCGCCCTTGGGGGTCTCGACCTTGATAATGTCCGCGCCGAGATCTCCGAGCATCATCGCCGCGTGCGGGCCGGCCAGGGCGCGCGTCAGATCCACCACCACGGTGCCGTCGAGCGGTCCGGTTCTGCCTGTCGTGTTGAGGGGCATCGAATTGATCCTTACGTCGAAAGCGATGAGGGGGTGGATCGCCAGTGTGGCCCATTGGGTCAGTGGCCTAGCCAATTTCATTGGACCAGCGATCCGAGGGGAAGTCAAGACCGAGTTCTCGGACGTCCGCGCAGCTCGAGAGCTAGAGCCAGCCGGGCACGACCAGTACCGCCCAGGCGATCAACGGACCAATGACGACGACCAACGCGCTGTATTTCAGGATCTGCTTGTAGAAGACGTCCCGATCGATGTCCTGGGCGTTGGCAAGAACCAGGGCACCGTTGGTGGAGAAGGGACTGACGTCGACGATCGTCGAGGCGATGGACAGGGCCACGATGACGCCGATGGCACCGACCTCGCCGGCGAGCAGGAACGGGACGGCCAGCGGGATGGTGACGCCGAGAATGGCGGTCGACGACGCGAACGCCGAGACGATGGCACCGATGTAGCAGAGCAACAGAGCCACGAGCAGCGGAATACCGATGCCGGCGACGGCATCACCGACGTACTCGACGGTGCCGGCCTCCTGCAGCACGCCCACGAACGTCAACACGCCACCGATGAGCAATACTGTCGACCAGCTGATCTGGTTGATCGCACCCTTCTGAGCCTTGGGCGACGCCAGGGCGAGCACCACGGCGACCGTCATCGACACGAAGCCGACGTCGAGATCGAGGACGAGGGAGAACACCGCCAGCGAGGCCAGCCCGACGAGCGTGAGGATCTGATCGAACGTGATGGCCTTGACGGCGGTGGCCAGCGGTGGGGCGTTCTCGACCGTGACCGTCTGACCGGACGGCGTGGGCGTCGACGATCCGAAGCCGCGCATGACGGTCCTCGAGCCACCCCCGCCTACTCCTCCCGAATCTCCCTCGGGGCGGGTGCCGTCCTCGTCGTGCACGCTACGTCCGAGAAGTGCACGTCCGCCGAGGAACATGAACAGCAACGCACCGATTGCCGCGTTGAAGGCCATGCTGCCCAGAAACAGGGTGAGCGGGCTGTTGACCAGACCGGCCTTCTGAGCGATGTTGTTGACGGTCACGCCGTAGATGCTGATCGGCGAGAACCCACCTGCCTGCGCACCGTGAATCACCATCATGCCCATGAGCAGGGCGTTGATCTTGTACCGCGCCGCGAAACCGAGTGCGATCGGTGCGACGATGGCCACCGCTGCCGGACCCAGTGCGCCGATGGAGGTCAACACGCCGGTGATACCGAACATGACCCACGGAATCAGGGCGACCCGGCCACCGACCAGCCGCACCGCACCGCGGACCAGGAGGTCGACCGTGCCGTTGTTCTGGGCGATCGCGAAGAGGTAGGTGATACCGACGAGCGTCAGGAACAAGCTGCTCGGGAAGCCGGCGATGATGTCGTCGGTGCCCATGCCCACGGCAATGGTTCCGACGAAGAACGCCGCCACGAACCCCAGCGCGCCCATGTTCACCGGGAACACGGTCGCAGCGAGGAACATGACGACGAGCGCAATGATGGGTATCAACTCGGTCGACATCGAAGGTCTCCGGTTCGTCTGAGGTTGTCCCCCGAGCGGGCGCTCGGGTTCCGTGGCCAATTGGACTAGCCACTGAGTCTTTACAGACTGAACCAGTGAAGTGGATCACTTGTAAACAGTTGCTATGACCCGGGCCACTGCCCACCCGACGGTTAAGGTGGGGGTCCAGAGGAGCAGAGAGCGAGTGACACAGTGGCTGAGCAAATTCGCCCGGTGACCCGACCACGGCTGTACGAGGTCATCGTGGAGCAGCTGTGCAAACACATCGCCGATCGCGACATGAAGCCCGGCGATCGACTCCCGCCCGAGCGTGAACTGGCGGGTCACCTCGGCGTCAGTAGAGCCTCACTGAGCCAGGCCCTCGTTGCACTCGAAGTACAGGGCATACTGGCCGTCCGCCACGGCGACGGAGCGGTACTCGTGCGACGGCCCGTGGGAGACATGGCCATTCGCGCCCTGCGCGAGCACGCCGATCGCCTGCCCGAGGTGATCGAAGCCCGCGAGGCACTCGAGGTCAAGCTCGCCGAGCTCGCCGCAACCCGCCGCAGCGACGCCGAAATGGCGGCGATCGACCACGCCCTGTCGGTCATGGCCTCGGAAATCACCGACGGAAATCGCGGCGACTCCGGCGACGAGCTGTTCCATCACGCCATCACCGAGGCCGCGCACTCGCCGCTACTCGCCCGACTGATGGGCGAAATCGCCGGCCTGATTCGCGAAACTCGAATCGAATCATTGTCGCAGTCGAACCGTCCGCAGACTTCGCTGGAACACCACCGCCGCATCGCCGACGCTGTGCGGCAACAGAATTCGGCCGAGGCCGGACGCGCGATGGCCGAGCACATCCGCCTCGTCTCGGACGTTGCACTGCTCCGCTCCACGGACAGCTAGAGAACTCACCCGCCGCAGAACATGGTTGACATCCGTGGCCACGTCGGTGCATCGTTATTGGCGCAGCGCCAACAACGCGTCGTACGCTCCGACCCGAGGACCCTCCATGACTGCACTCGCAGACCGCACCGACGACGTCACCACCGAGCTCGCCGACGTCCGACAGCTCGCCCGCAGCTTCTTCGAGAAGGAGGTCGCGCCGCACCGCGAGGAATTCGCGGCGGCCGGACGCCCCAGCCGCGAGGTCTACCGGAGTGCGGGCAACCATGGACTCCTGGGAATGTCGATACCCCAGCAGTACGGCGGAGGCGGCGGCGACTTCCGCCACGAGGCGGTGCTGTTCGAGGAGCAGGTTCGCGCAGGCGACTCGGCCATGCAGTTGGGTGTGCACAGCGGCATCGTTCCGCATTACATCCTTGCGTACGCAACCGAGGATAAGAAGCAGCGCTGGCTTCCGAAGCTGTGCTCCGGCGAGTGGATCGGCGCGATCGCGATGACCGAACCGGGAACCGGCTCGGACCTCCAGGGCATCACCACCCGCGCGGTGCGCGACGGCGACGACTACGTGGTCACGGGCGGAAAGACGTTCATTTCCAACGGAGCTCACTGTGATCTGATCATCATTGCCGCCAAGACAGATCCAACCGCCGGAGCCCGCGGGCTATCGCTGCTCGTGGCCGAGGTCTCCGACGACACCGAAGGCTTCCACCGCGGCCGGGTACTGCACAAGATCGGCCAGAAAGGCCAGGACACAGCAGAACTCAGCTTCGACGGTCTACGTGTTCCGGCTGCCAACCTCCTGGGTGAAGAAGGTCGCGGCTTCGCGCAGTTGATGCAGCAGCTTCCTCAGGAACGGCTGATCTGCGGTATTGCCGCCGCTGCGATGATCGAGGCCGCCGTGCAGCAGACCGTCGACTACACCAAGACACGAAGCGCGTTCGGCAAGACACTGTTCGACCTGCAGAACACCAAGTTCGAGCTCGCCGAATGCGCCACCATCGGACGCGTCGTCCGCACCTTCGTCGACGACGCAGTGGCCCAACATATTTCGGGGTCACTGGACGTGACGACGGCCGCGATGGTCAAGTACTGGACCACCGATCGACAATTCGAGGTGGTCGACCGCTGCCTGCAACTCTTCGGCGGCTACGGCTACATGGAGGAATACCCCATCGCCCGCATGTTCGTAGACGGTCGCATCGCCCGTATCTATGCCGGTGCCAACGAAGTCATGAAAGACCTCATCTCTCGCTCTCTGTAGAACCCGCACCGACCCGAGGATCCGATGAACAGCCCAGCCGCACTGCACACTTCCACCATCACCGGCGAGATCGGTACCGACCGTATCGTCGTTCTGACGATCGACGATCCTGCGCATTCCACGAACACCATGAACGCGGCATTCGGTGAATCGCTCGAGCAGACCGTCGACTGGCTCGAGACCGAACTCGATGCGTACGACGGCATCATCGTCACGTCGGGCAAGGATTCTTTCTTCTCCGGTGGCGACCTCGAATTGCTGCGCGACGCCGGTCCGTCCGACCATGCAACCATCGCAGATGCGCTCGATTTCACGAAGGACAAGTTTCGGCGGCTCGAGACGCTCGGCAAGCCGGTCGTGGCCGCACTGGGCGGCACCGCACTCGGCGGCGGCTTCGAGATCGCCCTGGCCTGCCATCATCGAATTGCCCTGAACAACAGCAAGGCTCGATTCGGGCTGCCCGAGGTGACCCTCGGGCTTCTCCCCGGGCCGGTGGCGTCACCCGGACGGTCCGCATGTTCGGCATCGTCAAGGCTCTGACACAGGTGGTGGGCCAGGGCCAGCGATATCGGCCGGCGCAGGCCCTCGAGCTCGGACTCATCGACGAGGTCGTCGACACCCACGAGCACATGATGGCGCAGGCACGTTCCTGGATCAGCGCCAATCCCGGGGCCCTCCAGCCCTGGGACAGAGCGGGATTCACGATCCCCGGCGGTACGGCGGCAGCACCGGCTGTGGCCGCGCAGCTGCCGGCACTCACGGCAACAGTGCGTAAACAGGTCAAGGGCGCACCGATGCCTGCCCCCATCGCAGTCGTTGCCGCGGCAGTGGAAGGATCGGTACTCGACTTCGACGCCGCCTCGCTCGTCGAAACCCGCTACTGCACGTCGCTCGCCTGCGGGCCGATCTCGGGCAATTTGATCCAGTCGATGTTCTTCGATCTCGGCTCCATCACCAAAGGCGCTTCCCGCCCTCCGGCCGAACCACATCGAGTTCCCGAGAAAGTGCTGGTGATCGGGGCCGGAATGATGGGTGCCGCCATTGCCTACGTCGTCGCCTCGGCCGGGGTTCCGGTGATCCTCCGTGATGTCTCGATCGAATCCGCCGAGCGCGGGAAGAGTTATGCACGTTCGGTTCTCGGTAGAGCTGTCGCGAAAGGCCGCGCAAGCCAGGCCGATGCCGATGCGGTGCTCGCGCTCATCACTCCCAGCTCCGACGCGGCGGACGCCGAGGGTTGCGACCTGGTCGTCGAGGCAGTGTTCGAGGATCCCGCCGTCAAGCAGGGTGCCTTCGAGGACGTCGACAAGTACTTGACTGCCGACGCGCTGCTGTGCTCGAATACCTCCACCCTCCCCATCACCGCACTCTCGCAATCTGTTTCGCGAACCGGCGACTTCATCGGGACGCACTTCTTCTCCCCAGTCGACAAGATGCCGTTGGTGGAGATAGTGGTGGGAGAACACACCAGCGACTCCACTCTTGCCCGCGCATTCGACTTCGTCCGCCTGATCGGCAAGACACCCATCGTCGTCGGCGACAGTCACGGCTTCTTCACCACCCGCGTCATCGGCCGATTCATGGACGAGGCGATCTCGCTGGTCGCGGAGGGCGTGCATCCGGCCACCGTCGAGCAGGCCGCACTCCAGGCCGGCTACCCGTCCGGCGCACTGGCTCTGATGGACGAGATTTCGTTGACCCTGTCGCGGCACATCCGCGAGGGCATGGCCGAGGCCGCTCGCGCCGACGGTCGCCCCTGGATCGTCTCGAATTCGTACGCCCTGGTCGATCGCCTCGTCGACGAGTTCGACCGTCCGGGCCGCAAGGCGGGGCGCGGGTTCTACGAGTACGCCGAGGACGGCAGCAAGGTCCGGCTCTGGCCGGGCCTTGTGGAGCACTACCACCGCCCCGAACACGGAATTCCGTTCGAGGACATGATGGATCGCATGCTCGTCGCCCAATCGCTTGATTCGGTCGCGTGCCTCGACGAGGGCGTTCTCCGAACCGTCGCCGACGCCAATATCGGTTCCATTCTGGGTATCGGCTTCCCTGCCTGGACCGGCGGTGTGCTGCAGTTCGTCAATCAGTTCGACGGCGGTCTCCCGGGATTCGTGCACCGAGCCGACGAGTTGCGGGCGCGATACGGCGACAGGTTCGTCGTACCCGCGTCGCTGCGAGCGCGCACCGAGCGGTACCTCTGAGATCGCGCTCGCTCGGTTCGGTGCGATCATGACAACCATGCCGGCTGCAAGCACACCCAAGTGGAATCGACTGGAACCGGACGAGCGACGGACCCAGATCCTGGCCGCCGCCGTTCGCTTGTTCGGCGACAAGCCGTACGCCGAGGTCTCCATGGCCGACGTGGCTGCGGCTGCGGGTGTTGCACGCGGGCTCATTCATCACTACATCGGCAGCAAACGCGATCTGTACCTCGAGTGTGTTCGTTTCCTGGTCACCGTGCCGCCGATCGAGGACGTGCACTTGCCCACGGGCTCGGTCGAGGAGAGGGCTCGCGGGAGTGTGCACTGGCTGGTCGGCGTCATCGAGGCACACGGAACGGCGTGGGTGTCGGTGGCGAGCGGCTCGGGCGTGGACCAGCAGGTGGCGCAGATTCTGGACGAGGCGGACGACCTTGCGGCCGAGCGTGTCTTGGACGCAACGGCTTTCCAGACACACCGCGGCGACAGACGCATCGCAACGTCGGCAGTGCGGGCGTTCGGCGGCATGGTGAAGGCGGCAGGTCGCGAGTGGCTGGTGCGCGGCACGCTGACCCGGGACCAGGTGGAAACACTTCTGACAGACGTGCTCGTCACCGTTCTCTCCACCGCACGCGCTCTCGACGACGCCCCAGAACGGTAGCTGGGCAATCCTTTTCACGGTTCACATCCCGTCGATCACCCATTGCTTCGCTATTGACACCACGCCAACAAGGTGGAACTGTGACCGTATTCACTCGGGCGTACCGCGCCCCCTCTCGCACAAGGGACCTCGCCATGTATCTCACTCAAGGCCTCCATCGCTCCGCAGCCACCACACCTGATCGCGCTGCAACGGTGTTCGGCGATCGCGTGCGCACCTTCTCGGAACAGATCGATCGTGTGGCGAGGTTGGCGGCCGGTCTGCATTCCGTCGGAGTCGAGAGCGGCGATCGAGTGGCAATGCTGGCGTTCAACAGTGACCGCTACTCCGAGTACCTGCTTGCGGTCCCGTGGGCCGATGCCGTCCTCAACCCCGTCAACATCCGGTGGTCACCCGTCGAGGTTGCCTATGCGCTCAACGACTCTCGGACCAAGGTTCTGATCGTCGACGACACCTTCGGCGCGATGGTTCCGGCTCTACGCGCGTCGTGCCCCGACTTGGCGACCGTCGTCTACTGCGGGGACGGTTCCACCCCCGACGGCATGGTGTCGTACGAGGATCTGGTGGCATCCCACGGTCCCGTTCCCGATGTACGACGCAGCGGCGACGCCCTGGCCGGCCTCTTCTACACCGGCGGCACCACCGGATTCCCCAAGGGCGTCATGCTCTCCCACGCGAATCTGGTGACGTCCGGCCTGGGGACGGTGGCCACCGGACAGCTGCTCGACGACGCCTCCGTTCTTCTCCATGCCGCCCCGATGTTCCACCTCGCCGATCTCGCCGCATGGGTAGGGCAGGTCATGCTCGGCGGCACCCACGTCATGGTTCCGTTCTTCGAGCCGACCGCCGTCCTCGGCGCGATCGCGAAGCACTCCGTCACCGATGTTCTGCTGGTACCGACGATGATTCAGCTTCTGGTCGACCACCCCACGTTGAGCGAGTTCGACACCTCGTCACTGAGCCGTGTGCTCTACGGAGGATCCCCCATCTCCGCCGGTGTTCTCGAACGGACCCTCGCCAGGCTTCCGCAGGCCCGCCTCACGCAGGCCTACGGCATGACAGAACTCGCGCCGGTCGCATCTCTGCTGTGGCCGGAACATCATGTTGGACAACGTATCGGGTCGGCGGGACGCGCAGCCCCACACTCGGAGATCTGCATCCTCGGCCCGGATGACGAGCAGCTCGCCACCGGTGACGTCGGCGAAATCTGCGTCCGCGGCGGTCATGTGATGCTGGGCTACTGGAACAAGCCGGAGGAGACCGCGGCCGCCGTTCGAGACGGCTGGATGCACACCGGCGACGTGGGTTACCTCGACTCCGACGGATTCCTGTTCGTCGTCGACCGCTTGAAGGACATGATCATCACCGGCGGCGAGAACGTCTACAGCGCCGAGGTGGAGAGTGCGCTCAGTCGTCATCCCGCCGTTCTGGCCTGCGCTGTGATCGGCGTTCCGGACGAGGAGTGGGGTGAACGAGTTCATGCGTGTGTCGTTCTGGCCGAGGGACTCTCACCCACGACATCCGAGTTACGCGAGCACACTCGCACCTACGTTGCCGGGTACAAGACACCCCGCACCATCGAATTCGTGACGGCGCTACCCATGAGCGGAGCAGGCAAGATCCTCAAGCGCGACTTGCGTGACGCCTACGTCGCCAAGGAAGCGGCCGACGCAGTTCTGTGATCACGCGACGGTCAATGCTGTCCGACGAGTCCCTGCGTCACAGTCCGGCGCGCTCGAGAATCTCGTCCCAGTGGATCTCGGCCTCGGCCTCACCCATGCCAGCGGACGCGATGCGCTCGTAGTCGTCGATCAGTGAATCGGCCATTCTCACATAGCGTTCGATCCATGCTTCCTTGTCGTCTCGCCAGTAGCCGACGATGGCCATGCGGCTAGCAGGGAAGCCGACCTCACAGCGGAAGTACTTACGTACGCCTCTACCCGCCGACGCCTCCCCGCCGAACCAGACGTACCCGTTTCCTGCCGGAACTCGGAACGTGCGCACAGCATCGACGAGTTGCGATGGTGCGCGCCCGTTTCCGGCCACCCTCCAGTCCATCGTCACCGAGGCCGCCGATCGAACGTCCAACACGTCGTCGTCGTGAGCCACCTCGACGATCGCATGCGCGCGGAGTCCGGCAGGCAGCTGCTCGAGAGCACGGCACAGAGCGGGTAGCCCCGGTAGATCGGCGATCAACAACATCCACTCCGTGTCGGCGGGCGGCTCGTACCACGACCGTGTTCCCCACATCCCCAGCGCCGTACCCGGCTCGGCCGAGCGAGCCCAGTCCGCGGCCACGCCGCCGACGTGGTCCACGAAGTCGATCGTGATCCGGTTCTCGTCCCAGCACCGGACGGTGTAGTTGCGGCATTCACGAACCACGTCGTCATGGTGCGCGAGAACGCCGTCGCGTCGGGTCATCTCGGGCGGTACGTCCTCTCCGTCGGCCGGAAAGTACAGGTGCACGATTTCGTCGGGCACTCCACTCGACTCGAACCCGCACGCAGCGGAAGCATCGAACACGACGCGAATCAGCGACGGTGACAATCGTTTCGATTGGACTACCCGTGCGGTGAGATATCCACCCTCGTCACGTCGACCGGCCATGACAGGGCGTTCAGCTCTGCTCTGCCGGCTCGATGAACATCGTTTCGATGTCGTCCATGATTTTGCCCAGGCCGATCGGGTCCGATGAATTCCACACGCTCGCCGAGACCCAGTGCACCCGATTCTGCTGCACGGCAGGCAGTGTGGACCACAACGGTGCAGCACTGATAGCGTCCCGTTCGCTGTCGGCACCCTGGTCGGTGTACACGAACAGGGTGTCGGCGGAGTTCAGCGTGTTCAGCGTCTCGTCGGTGATGTCGATACGAAACAGGCTCGGATCCTGCTGGCCCTCGGGCTGCGCCAGGCCCAGACCGCGGAAGGCGATGCTCTCACCCGTGCCGACGCGAATCGAGTACTCCCCGCGCTCGCTCAATCGAACAGCGGAGACCGGCTTGTCGGCCAGGCCCGCGTCGGCAACTCGCTGCTTCAGCGCGGCCATCCGGTCCATCAGATTCTGCATGAGGTCCGTTGCCTCGCTCTGCTTTCCGAGCACATCCCCTATGGCCGCGACTCCGTGCGAGACGTCCTCGAGCGACACCCCGTCGTTGTAGGCGAAGCCGTAGGTCGGCACTCCGCTGGCGGCGAGCTTGTCGTACATCTCCTTGTTCCACGCCTTCTCGCCTTCGCCGTCGTACCCGGCGACCACCACGATCAGGTCGGGGTCCTGAGCCAGGATTCCCTCGACGTTGGGATCGAAGCCGCCACCCTCACCCGCTATGTTTGCGATGTCGCCGATGCGCTCGTCGACGTGCGCGGGTAGCGCCAGCGGGTTGAAGGACGCGGCCACGGGATTCACCTCGAGCGACAGCATCAGTGCCAGTGAGATGGGGTCGGCAGCGACGACCCGGGCGGGTCGCTCGGGAACCTCGACCGGGCCGAAGTAGTCCTGCACCGTCCTGGTGCCGGCGGTCTCGGCTGGACCGGACGGTTCCGACGTGGCGCTCGAGCATCCGACCAGAGCCAAAGAGAGTGCGCCGACGAGCGTGTACAGCCCGGCAGAGGCGGAACGTCTCATCCGGCCGGTTGCACGGCCGTGGAACACGAAGAATCGAGGCATGACTGGGCAGCCTAGCCTAACTTCTAGCCGCGGTGGTCATCGCCGACAAGCAACGGCACGATGCTCCGGTGCGCGAAGGCCAGCAGATCGTCGTACGTCTCGAGTGCAGCGCCGGCTGCCGGAGTCAGCAGAATCGAATGCACGACGCGGACCACGATTTCCGGGGCATCGGGTACTGCGAAACTGTCCGAGTCCAGCCCTCCCCGGGCGATCTGGGCGGCAGCGTCTATGGCAGACGCGAGCAGGGTCGATGCATTGGTCGTCAACTGTTCGAGTACCAGCGCACCCTCGGAGTCGAACATCTTGAGCAGGACGGGGTTGGTTCGCACCGACTCGATCGTCGTCGCGAATCCGTGCGCGGCACGATCCGCCCGAGACGATTGTTCGGCGGTCGCTGCCGCCACCGCGACGAACAGTCTCGTCGACTCACGTGCCATGACCGCGCGCACCAGCTCGTCCTTGGATCCGATGCGGCGATAGACCGTCACCCGGTTGATCTTGGCGCGCTTGGCCACGTCCCCGATGGTCGTTCTGGGGATGCCGACCTCGCCGAACAACTCCAACGCGGCATCGAGGATCGGCCCGTCGTCACCGTCTGGATGCATCGTCCGATCTTAACGGCACCCTCGATAATTGATTGCAACATTGCAACACTATCTGTTGCTATGTAGCATTACTGCATCAGCATCTCGACGAATGGAGCTCGAATGTCTCGTGACAGAGCTATCGACCCGAACGCGCGCCACCTGGACGAGTCCTACGCGATCGTGGCCCGCGCGGTGACGTTCGACTGGACCGGCGTTCCGCTGCAGTACATTCCGCACGAGTGGTACGCCACGCACTTCTGGAACGTGATGCACCTGGTGCTGCCGGAGGGCGAACGGGCGATGGCCGACGTGTTCGCCCTCGCGCTTCCGTACATCGACGACCGCAGACTGCACGAGGAGGTCGTCGGTTTCGTCGGACAAGAAGCCACGCACGCGTCCTCGCACGAGAGCTTTCGTACGTACCTCGTCGCGCACGGCGTCGACATCGAGCCGATCCTGCAGCGCATTCGATTCGCGGTGGGCGTGGTGTTCGGCGATCACGGCCTCACCGGCCGCGCAGGCAAAGCGTGGCTGAACGAGCGCCTCGGCATCTACGCCGCAGCCGAACACTTCACCGCAGTAGTGGGCGAATGGCTCTTGGACAACACCGAATTCGATCGCCTCGGTGTCGATCCGACGATGCTGGACCTGCTTCGCTGGCACGGGGCCGAGGAACTCGAACACCGCAACGTTGCCTTCGACGCATTCCAGTACGTCGACGGGGGTGCGTTTCGCCGCGCCCGCACCGCGGTGATAGCCAGCGCGGGGTTGGCCGTGCTCTGGTTCAGCACCGCCGCGTACCTGTACAAGAACTCGGTGGCCACCCCGCGCACCGGGAAGCGCCGACTTCGCACCCCCTGGCCTCTCGCCTTCGCACGAGCATCCCGCAAGCAACTGATACCGGGCCTGTCGTTTCTGTTCGTCCAACTCGCCCTGTACATCCGACCGGGTTTTCACCCATCGAAGATGGGCGACATCGACAAGGCCGTGCGATACCTGGCGACGTCACCTGCAGCACTGGCGGCCCAGCAGTGACCACCGAAACAGCCCCGAGACACAGCCATCTGGGTGAGATCACGGTGACCGACCCCGGCCGTGGTCTCCGAGCCATCGCTGCGGCGTCTCGGGTGTACGCAAGACTGGTCACCGACTCGTCCGTCGTCACCGCCCTCTCCCCGGCGCGACCGCGCCGATGCGTCGGCTACGAATTCGAGACGACCATCGACGAGATCGTCGACGAGGCCGAGGACGTGCGCTCACTTCTACTGCGTCGCAGCGACGGAAGCGCATTGCCGACCTGGTTGCCCGGTGCACACATCGACGTGACCACACCGGCAGGCTCGGTTCGGCAGTACTCGCTCGCAGGTCGGCCGGCAGGAGGAGATCGATATCGCATCGGTGTCCGCAGGATCCCCGGCGGCACGGCCTCCACCGAGATACACGGTCTCGTTCCAGGAGACACCCTCCGAGTCCGCGGACCCCGCAACGCATTTCCCATGGCCGCCGCCGAGCACTACTTGTTCGTCGCGGCCGGCATCGGCATCACGCCCATTCGGTCCATGATCGAGCGAGCCGTCGCCGACCGCACACGGTGGACCCTCTACTACCACGGGAGATCTCGCGCGAGCCTGCCGTTCGTCGCCGAACTGCAGCATCTGGCGCTCACCTCCCGCGGTCACGTGATCATCAAAACCGATGACGTGGACGGACTTCCGAGTCCCTCGGGCATCGTCGATCTCGGGACGGGATCCTCGGCCCTGTACGTCTGCGGCCCCGCGGCACTCTCGCGCCGGCTGCGCGAGCAGGCCGCCCGAAGTACCGCGGTTCGGGAGTTCCACACCGAGCTGTTCGCGCCCGCCCCCGTGGTCGACGGCCGTCCGTTCGTGCTGAAGCTCGCACGGTCCGGCGACACCGTCGAAGTCGGCGCACAGGAGACCGCCCTCGACGCCCTCCGACGAGTCCGTCCCGATCAGCCGTTCTCGTGCCGCCAAGGTTTCTGCGGTGCCTGCGTCGTCGGCCTCACCGGCGGACGCGTCGACCATCGCGATCGCGTGCTGAGCAGCATCGAACGCGAGAACTCACTCACCCTGTGCGTCTCACGCGCCGCGGTGGACGGCGACGTCGTCGTTCTCGATCTGTAGAAGGAGCCACACATCATGACCGACAACGACTCTGCCGTACCGCACATCGACGTCGCCATCATCGGTGCCGGCTTCGGCGGGCTCGGAGCTGCGATCAGGCTCGAACAGGAAGGCCGCGGCAACTTTCTGATCTTCGAGCGTGACAGCGCGGTCGGCGGGACGTGGCATGTGAACACCTATCCCGGCGCCCAGTGCGACATTCCCTCGGCGCTGTACTCGTTCTCGTTCGCACCCAACCCGGACTGGACCCGCCTGTATCCGCTGCAGCCCGAGATCGAGCAGTACCTCAACGACTGCGCCGACCGGTTCGGTATCCGGGATCGAATCCGGTTCGGACACGAGGTGCTCGACGCGACGTGGGACGACGACCGGGCGCGTTGGATCGTGCGAACGAGCGGCGGAACATGGACTTCCCGGATTCTGATCGGAGCCCTCGGCCCGTTCAGTGAACCCGCCACTCCGAGTATCGACGGTCTGGACTCCTTCTCGGGCAGCGTCTTTCACTCGGCTCGGTGGAACCACGAGCATTCGGTCGAGGGTAGGCGTCTTGCCGTCATCGGCACCGGCGCATCGGCGGTACAGTTCGTACCCCGACTCGCTCCGTCGGCCGCACATCTGACGCTTTTTCAACGCACGCCCACGTGGATCCTTCCCCACCCGGACCGTCCCATCTCCGAGTCCGGCAGATCCGTGCTCAGGAAGCTTCCGGCGGCTCAGCGTGCCATGCGTCGTACGTTCGATCTGTTCCAGGAAGCTCTGGTGCCCGGCCTGATTCGGCACCGCGCCCTGCTGACGCCGTTGACCGCACTGGGCCGGGCTCACCTACGCAGACAGGTGAAGGATCCCGTACTCCGCGAGAAGCTCACACCCACCTACACATTCGGCTGCAAGCGGCCGACGTTCTCGAACAAGTTCTACCCCGCCCTGTGCCGCGACAACGTCACCGTCGAGACCACCGCCATCTCCCGCGTCGTGCCCGAGGGCGTCGTCACGACCGACGGAACGGTCCACGAGGTCGACACCATCGTTCTCGGAACAGGTTTCACCGTCGCCGGGCATTCAGGCTTTCGGCGCATCGTCGGTCGTGGCGGTCGGTCGTTGGCGCAGACCTGGCCCGACGGAGAGATGTCGTCGTATCGAGGGACGACGGTGCACGGCTTTCCGAACTTCTTCATGGTGCTCGGCCCCAATTCGGTGGTGTACACCTCGCAGGTCGTCACCATCGAAGCACAGGTGAACTACGTTCTCGCAGCACTGCGGGCGATGGACGACAAGAGCTTGGCCGCAATCGACGTCACCCGCACTGCACAAACGGAATTCGCGGACTACACGGACGAACGGTTGGCCGGTTCGGTGTGGAACTCGGGTGGGTGCAGCAGCTACTACCTGAGCCCATCGGGCCGCAACGTCACCTACTGGCCGGGTTCGGTACGCAACTTCACCCGTCGTATGTCGGCCATCGAACTCGACCACTATTCCTGCCGCAGTGCCACTGTCGATGTGCCGGGCACACTCGCCGTCACCGAGGAGTCGGCATGAAGAACCACATGGACCTCACCGGCAAGGTCGCACTGGTGACCGGCGGCGCACGCGGCATCGGTGCCGCGACCGTAGCAAAACTGGTGACCGCCGGTGCGTCCGTGGCAGTGGTGGATCTTCACTTCCCGACCGACGCGGCTGGTGCTGCACGGGTGTTGCTGTTGACCGGGGACGTCGCGGATCCGGAGGCGATGACGGAGTGCGTGCAGGCGACGGTGCGCGCCTTCGGCGGGATCGACATCGTGATCGCCAACGCCGGCATCACACCGCCGCCTGCCACCATCAGGACCGTCGACCGCGCGGTGTTCGACTCCGTCATGGCGGTCAACTTCGGCGGTGTGCTCACCATCGTCCGCGCCGCGGCGGACGAGATCGTGACCAGTGGTGGACACATTTTGCTCGTATCGTCCTGTGCTGCATTCACTCCCGGCATGGGCGGGTCTGCCTACATGGTCAGCAAGGCAGCCGTGGAACAACTGGGCCGCGCGCTACGCATCGAACTCGCCGCGGTCGGTGCATCGGCCGGTCTGGCGTACTTCGGGGTGGTCGACACCGATCTGGCGCGCCACACCCTCGACAACGATCCGATGGGGCAGCGGATCGGTGCATTTCTCCCCTGGCCGTTGAGCCGTCGACTCCCGTCCTCACGGGCGGCGGACCTCCTGGTCGACGCGGTCCGTACGCGTCGAGCACGGCTGATCGCCCCCGCAGTGTGGGCACCGTACTTCTGGTTCCGTGGGATCCTCAACCCGATCCTGGAGTGGAAGCTACTGCGTGACACCGCAGTCGGCGATATCATTCGCGACCTCGAACACAGCCGGGCGCGCTGACACCCGCACGGGCCAGTTACGCGTCGACGCTCGGAACCGCGTCCAGCGGAGGCAGGGTTCGCGAACACAGCTCGCGCGCATCCGCGTCGGACATCCCCAGAGCGAGCAGCACGCTGTGCGCCATGGGGTCGACGGCATCGACGTCGCTACGTTCCGGCTGTTCGAGCAGTAGTTGCCCCATGCCCAGCAGCGCCCCCGCTGCCAGGGCCAGAGCCAGCTGGGTGTCTTGCACGCGGAAGTGCCCGCTCAGCACTCCGGCTTCGATGTCGCGCGAGGCCCGCGGGCCGAGACCGTGCTTCGAGGTGATCAACTCCGGCCCGGAATGGATGAGCACTCGGCTCAGATCCGGTTGTTGCCGGAACAGTCGGCCGGCGATGCGGAACGACCGGGTGAACGCTTCTGCGGGATCGTCCTCGTCGTTGCTCAACGAGTCCAGGTAGATGCCCAACAGCTCGAGGGCACCGTCGACCGCAGCCTGGAACAGCTGCTCTCGGCTCTCGAAATGGTTGTAGAACGACCCCATGCCGACGTCTGCGGCCTGAGTGATCTCGGCAATCGGCACGTGCAATTCGCCGCGGGCGATGAAGCTCTGCGCGGCAGAGATCAGGGCACCGCGCGTGCGCGCTTTGCGTCGCTCGAGGCGATTCGGGGTTTCGGTCATGGTCCCTACTCCTGAGTGCATTTGTCGCCGCCTTGACCCTTCCTCACCGCTGACGAATTTGTCAACACTCTTGACTGACCGATTAGTCATAGGTGACGATAGTGTCACCAACGAGGGAGGGCTGATGGGACACGACGTCGACGGCCACAAGAACATGCATGTGGATCAGGGCGCGCTTCCAGGCGAACACCCGGGAAAAGCCGCCGACCCGATCATCAAGGTGCGCGACATAGCCTGGCTCGAGTTCCGCAAACCCGACCTGGCCAAGGCCGAGGCATTCGCAGTCGCATTCGGTTTCACCGTCTCGTTGCGCACGTCCGAGGAGATTCATCTACGCGGCACGCACGTCGGATCGCCGTGCGTGATCATCCGACGCGGCAAACGAACGCGGTTCGTCGGCGCGGCGTTCGCTGCCGCCGAGGACGCCGACGTCGTCCGCCTCGCCGATGCCACCGGGCAGCAGGTGCACCGGCTACCCGACACTCTCAGCGGCATCGCCGTCACTCTGAGCGATCCGGGCGGACAGCCAGTGCAGATCGTGTCGGGCTACACCGAACACCCCGAACTCCCGGGCCAGGACGCGCATACCTACAACTTCGGCGACCCACGCAACCGGATCAACGCCACCCAGAGGCCCCCGCGTCAGCCGGCGCGCGTCCAACGGCTCGGGCACGTGGTGCTGCAGCGAGTGGACTACCTGGAGAACCTGAACTGGTATCTGCACCACCTGGGTCTGATCGTCAGCGATTTTCTCTACTACGACGGCCAACGCGACCGTGGACCGGTGATGAGCTTCATCCGCTGCGATCGGGGCAGCATCCCGTCCGATCACCACACGCTCGCGATGACTCTCGGCCCGTCGAATCGCTACGTGCACTCCGCCTACCAGGTGACCGACATCGACGCCATCGCCGCCGGTGGCGAATTCCTCACCGAGCGTGGGTACAAGCATTCCTGGGGCATCGGCAGACACATCCAGGGCAGTCAGATCTTCGACTACTGGCGCGATCCCGACGGTTTCCTGGTGGAGCATTTCAGCGACGGCGACATGTTCGACAGCTCGCTCGAACCCGGCTGGGCACCGATGACGGCATCCGGCCTCGCCCAGTGGGGCCCACCGGCATCGAAGGACTTTCTCGGTATCGCCCCGAGCAAAGCCTCTCTGCACGAGCTCAAATCGATCCTGTCCTCCCTACGCACCGACAACGAGTTCGATACCGAACGCCTCCGTGGCCTGATGAAAGTGGCTTCCTCATGAGCATCGCTGTACTACGCACCGCCGACGCCTGGTGGGTCGAGACCCCGGCCGGGGCGTCGCGCATCGATACGTCGGCAACCACGACCGCCGAGCTTCTCGCCGATCGCGCCGCTGTGGACACAGCGCGTACCGGCACCGATGTGGTTGCAGTGGAGACGCTTTCGCTCGTCTCCCCGGTCACCGCACCATGCCGGGTAGTGGCGAACATGACCAATTTCGTGTCACACGTCAAGGACTCGGGCATGAACCCCGACACGGTGCCACTGACGTTCTTTCGGAAGACGTCCGGTTCGATCAGCGGCCCCACCGACGACATCGTCAAGCCGACGCACGTGAAACTCCTCGACTACGAAATCGAGATCGGCCTGGTATTCGGCAAGACGCTGACCGTCGGTACCAAGATCGACGCCACCAACGTGGCCGAGTACGTCGCCGGACTCGTCATCACCAACGACGTATCGGCGCGAGATGTCCAATTACCGAAAACCCAGTTCTACGAGGGTAAGTCGTACCCCACGTTCACGCCGGTCGGCCCACGACTGCTCCTTCTCGAGGCCGGGGAATTCGACCGGTTCGGCGAGCTGACTCTGACACTGCGCGTCAACGGGACTGTGCGACAGGACAGTATCGTGGCCGACATGATCTACCGTCCCGTCGAATCGCTGAAGGCGCTGAGCAAGTTCCAGCGGCTCGACGCAGGCGATCTGCTGCTCACCGGCACTCCCGGCGGCACCGCGCTGAAGGCTCCGGCGAAGCCGATCGAGATGATCGGATCTCTGATCCCGCCGGCGCTCAAGTGGAAGGTGTTCTTCAAGAAGCAGGCCAAGAATCCCGACTTCCTGCAGGACGGCGACGTTCTCGAACTGACGTGCTCCACCCCCGACGGTTCCCTCGACCTGGGAGTGCAGCGCACCCGGGTCTCGTACCGATGACCGAACGCGGATCCGACGGCAACCACCACCCGGTGGTCATCGTCGGATCCGGCCCGACGGGCATGACGGCCGCTCTGCTGTTGGCGCAGTACGGCATCCCCTGCCTGGTGCTCGATCGCTGGGCCGACGTCTATCCGCAGCCGCGCGCAGTACATCTCGACGACGAGGTGTACCGAATTCTGCACGACATCGGTGTCGCAGAGGATTTCGCCGCTATCTCACGTCCCGGCCGTGGGCTGCGACTGTGCACCAAAGATCTGCGCACCCTGGCCGAGTTCGAACGCGATCCCGACGACAGACCACACGGCTATCCCCAGGCGAACATGTTCGATCAACCGGACCTCGAGCGCCTCATGCGCACGCACGTCGCCCGATACGACACGATCGAGATGCGCGGCGGGTGCGAGATCACCGACGTGCAGAACCTGAAAGATGCCGCCCGAGTGTCGTACACATCCACCGAGGACGGAACCCCACACTGGGTGACCGCGGATTACGTACTGGGCTGCGACGGTGCCAACAGCATCGTACGCCGGTCCATCGGGTCGAAGATGGAGGACCTCGGGTTCGCGCAACGGTGGTTGGTGATCGATATCGCCACCGATGCCGAACTCGATCAGTGGGACGGCGTTCACCAGGTGTGCGACTCCGAACGATCCGCCACGTACATGCGGATCGGCTCTACCCGCTACCGCTGGGAATTTCGGATGCTCGACGGCGAAACCCTCGACGAGTTCGAGGATCTCGCCGCCGTCCGGCCGCTCATTGCGCCGTGGCTGCGGCACGTCGACGACCCCGCCATGGAGCTGATTCGGAGCGCCGAGTACACATTTCGGGCGCAGGTCGCCGGCCGATGGCGTGATCGACGCGTGTTCGTCCTCGGCGACGCGGCGCACTTGACTCCACCGTTCATCGGACAGGGAATGGGCGCGGGTCTGCGTGATGCGCGCAACCTGGTCTGGAAGATCGTCGGGGCCCTCGACGGGCACGTCTCCGATTCGGCACTCGACAGTTACGAAATCGAGCGAAAGACTCATGCCACGGCCATGATTCGGATGGCCGTCGCCATGGGCTGGACAATGACCGGTGGCAGCCGACTGACCGGAATTCTGCGCACCACGCTCGCACCGGCTCTCGGCCACCTGCCCCTCATCGGAGCGAAGGTGTCCGACAGCGCCACTTCTCCGCTCACCCGTTCCGATTTCGTCCAGCGTCCGGCAGCGCAGATCCGTTCGGTGGTAGGCGCGCTGTGCCCCAACAGCTCCCTGGACAACGGCACCCGACTGGACAGCATCGCGCCGGGACAGTTTCTCTTCGTCTCGACGACCCCGTTGACCGTCGAACAGCGACGCGAGGTCGATCGTCGTGGCGCTGTCGTCGTCGAGGTCGCGGCCTCCTCCGAGCTCGGACTGTGGTTGCGGCGCGGTCACGCGGTAGCGGCTGTCGTACGACCGGACCGAACCGTCATGGCGGCGGGTAAGTCGGTGCCGGCCTTGCACACCCGAGTTCCGAGCACCAGGTTGCGACGAATCGATCGAACCACTCCCACGGCGGCAGTAGCCACCCCGAGAACCGGAAACACCGCAACGAAGAGGCGTAGATGAACACCGCACTTGTCACCGGAGCCACGTCCGGTATCGGCCAAGCCGTCGCCGAACTACTGCTCGCTCGCGGCTACCGCGTCATCGGCACGAGCCGCAGTTGTTCCACCGTGGTCGACCCCATCCCCGGGGTCGAGTACCGAGATCTCGATCTGACCGACCCGGACTCCATCCGGACGTTCGTCGACGGACTTGCCGGCGTGGAGATCGATGTTCTGATCAACAATGCGGGCGAAAGCCAGTGCGGCCCCGTCGAGGAACTCCCGATCGAGGCGGTCACCCGGCTGTTCCAGCTCAACGTGTTCGGTGCCGTCGAGCTCATGCAAGCCGTGCTGCCGGGGATGCGCGAACGCCGTCGGGGCAAGGTCGTCAACATCGGCTCGATGCTGGCCAGCTTCCCGTTGGCCTATCGCTCGTCGTACGCCGCGACCAAGGCAGCGATCAAGGGCTTCTCGACGGCGGCCCGCTTCGAGCTCGCGCCCTACGGGGTGGACATCACCACCGTCGAACCCGGCTCCATCGCCACCGGACTCTCCGCCCGCCGCACCAAGTACTGCGGACCGCATTCTCCGTATCTCCGCGATTTCACGACAGTGATCTCGCACCTCGACGCCAAAGAGGCACAGGGTATCTCCGCGGACACCGTGGCCGAGACGGTCCTGAAAGCCGTCGAGGACAAGAAGACTCGACCCCTCTATGCCGTCGGCAGCAACGCTCCCGCGGTGTTCATGGCGCAGCGACTGCTGCCGCGCACCGTGCTCGAGAAGTTCACCGCCCGGGCGTACGGACTGCCCACCAAGCGACCGGTGACCTAACGGAACAGCCCTGCGACGAACGGGATCGTGTCGGCCTGTGATTGCACGAGCGCTCCGCTGTGATCGGCGTCGTAGGGCCGGAAGGTCACCGGCTGACCGTTGGCGGTGAGCCTGGCGACGTACGCGGCGGTCGTCGGGAACGGGACATCGGTGTCCCGCAGTCCGTGGCCCATGAAGAACGGCTTGTCGAAGCCGGCCTCGGGCATGGCCATGTAGTCGTCGAGAACTGCGGTGAAATTCGGCAGGCTGGTCAACGGCGCAGTGAAGAAATCACCGACCTTGACACCCTCGAGCTGCTCCTCGAGGTCCGCGACACAGGCCGTCTCGGCCAGATCCACGTATTTCTTTCCTACGGGAGTGAGGATGTCGTCCAGGCCCAGCTCGGGGTGCGAATAGCGTAGAGCCGCAGCGATGTACGCGACGTACGCGGTCAGACCGGCCGGGAGCGCCACCGGCGGCATCCCCGGTCCACCGATCGAGACGAGCTTCTCGATGTACGCGGGAGTCCCGGTGCCCACTGCGCCGCGATAGTCCAGATCCGATCCACCGAATTCGGTTGCGTAGCGCGCGGTGTAGATCGCTGCGCCGCCGCCCTGGGACTGACCGACCGTCACCCACTTGCGCGAGAGTTGATCGCTGTAGTTGCGGCCTGCCTTCACCATGTCGACCACGTTGTGCGCCGTGGTCCGCCCGTCCAGATATGCCTGCAATCCTTCGGTGCCGAGGCCGGCATAGTCACTGGCCACAACGGCGTAGCCCTGCGCGAGCCAGTTACCGAGGTACGGCAGATCTCGTTCGGCCAGCGCCGGTCCCGCGACCGAGGGCGCGCACGAGTCACCGAGCCCGGAGGTGCCGTGAGCCCACGAGATCACCGGCCAACCGCCCTCGGGCGCAGTGCCCTGAGGAAGGAAGACGGTGCCGGTGCTCAGGGCCTTCTCGCCGAACGTGTCGGTGGTGACGTAGGTGAGCACCTCGGCCGAGGACGAGCCGGGGATCCAGAATTCTTGCGGTAGAGCGCGACTGGAGACGACATCGCCGATGTTCTGGGTGATCGTCGGCGCTGCGGAGGCAGGGGCGGTCAGCAGGCCAGAAGCCATGCTCGACGCCAGCGCCGTAACTACTGCAAGGGCACCGATCCGACGACGAGCAATCACTGGGTCTCCGTTGCGTTCGAGTGTGCGCCACCGCGTTCGTCGATGCGCGCCACCTTGTAATACACGACCGCGCCGATCCAGACAACGAAAAACGTGCCGACGACGAGTTGGCCCGCGAGGTTGAGGTCGATGACGGCCAGTGCGTCCCACAGGCCACCGGTCAGCTCGAACTGCTCGGCAAGCAGCGTCAGCAGCTGGACCGTCCCGATCACCAACGCAACGAAGACCGACAGGCCCGTCATCGTCATGTTGTAGTAGATCTTGCGGACCGGTGTCACGAACGCCCAGCCGTACGCCTTGGACATGAAGATGCCGTCGATCGTGTCCATCGTCGTCATGCCCGCCGCAAACAGGACCGGCAGCGCGATGATGGCCATCGGCGGGAGCCCGCCGGCGATAGCGGTGGTGCCGGCGATCGCGAGTAGACCGACCTGAGTCGCGGTGTCGAAACCGAGTCCGAACAGCAAGCCGAGCGGGTACATCTGCCACGAATGGTTGATCATCTTGTCGTAGCGGCCCCGGAACAGTCGATTCATCAAGCCGCGCTTGGCCAACAGCTCGTCGAGCCCGGCCTCGGTGACGTCACCGCGTTTCGCGCGCCGCCAGACTCCGACGATGCCGGCGAGGACCGCGATGTTCAGCGCGGCGATGAGGTACAGGAAGGTTCCCGACACCAACGTGCCGATGATGCCGCCGACCCCGGCGAACGCGTCCTGAAACGCCGTCGCCTGCGACGCGACGAACGCAATCGCAGCGACGAAGACGAACACGACCGTCGAATGCCCGAGCGAGAAGAACAGCCCGACGGCCAACGGCCGCTTGCCCTTCTGCAGCAGAAAGCGGGTGGTGTCGTCGATGGCGGCGATGTGATCGGCGTCGAACGCATGCCTGAGACCGAGGGTGTACGCCAGCACGCCGGCTCCGGCGTAGACGAGAGTGCCGTCGGCTCCGGTGAGTCCGTGAATGCTGGGAATCGAGTCGTAGTGGGTGAACAGCCCCCAACCGATCACATGCAGAGCGGCGATGAAGCCGGCCATCGCCAGCAGTCGCGGCACCTCGTCACGAGTGAATCGACTCTGCCGTCGGCCGATCTCGACGGGCGAAAGTTGGGTCGTCATGTCGATCATTGTCTCCGATAACGACGATTTGCTCTTCCTGTGCGACGGCACAGCAGGTGTGCTGAGTGTCCACAATTCGTGTCTGCAGGCGGGATCCGGGCTGTTGCGATTTCGATTCGGCTTCCGTTGTGTGGTGTCGGACGGCGGAATCAGTGGGACCGCGGCCGGGCCACCGACCT
>NZ_JBFBKN010000036.1:0-37316 GCF_040702225.1 Rhodococcus sp. NPDC080181 | reverse complement strand
CGGTTTGGTCCTGTGCTCGCCCTGTCGGCTCGCTGCGCCACCGACGGTGAGCAGACCCCAGACCGAGCAGGACCCCGGGCGACACTCCTGATCCGCCGCCGTATACGGGCAGCAGCCCGCCGAAGGCGGTTCGGGGCTGAGCGACGAGCAACTGACCGATATCGCTGTCGCAGCGGGAGTTCCCGACACCGCCGGCGACTGCATCACCGGCGGCCACTACACCGACTGGGTGGCCGACTCCACCCAGTCGGTGCTCAAGACCATCAACGCCACTCCCACAGTCCTGCTCAACGGCGAACCGATCGCCCTGAGCACACCCGGTGCTCTCGACGCCGCGGTACGTGCCATCCCGTGAACGGCATGACCGACATCTCCTACACAACGGTATAGACCAGCATCTTTCGGGGCGGGATGGGGGAATGCGCATTGCAGGAAGCATAGGGCTGCGCGCATCACTGATCCTGGTGATCGAACGTTACGAGTTGCTCGTGGATCCCAGCTGCGTTCCTTCGTGCGGCCTGAACCCGGTGCAGTCCGGGGTCGATGCCGATGATGACCCAGTAGTAGAGGTACCCGGTGACGATGAAGTGGATATTCATCACCTCGTGTCCCCAGTGGTAGCGGACCAGCTCGTCGAACAGCGGGCTGAAATACACTGCATAGATGGAGAGGACGAACAACCCGACCGCGACGGCGGGGTTCGACAGCACTCGCATCAGTGGTGAATGGACCACCCACACGATCCATTCCCGCGGTCCCGGCATCCTGTCCTCCCGAGCTGGGGGCAGCGCCCGCAACGCGAGCGTGACCGGCCCGCCGAGCACGAGCAGGACCGGAACGAACATGTTGAGCGTCATGTGCGCACCCATATTGACGCTGAACATCGCCGAACCGTATGCAGCGAGACCTGAACTCGTCGCCACCAGCAACGCCAGGCACCCGGTCATCCAGGCGATGGTACGCCCGAGGGGCCACTGATCTCCGCGCCGTCGCAACCGCAGAACTGCCCACCCGTACAGCGCGATCAGGACGACTGCCGCGCCGCCGGTGACGAAGTCAAACCGCCAGAAGGTCGCGAACTGCTCGAGCGAGGGAGCGTCAGACGGTTCTCAGGCTCGATCGGCCAGCAGTGAGCAGGGTCGCGTATCCGTCGGGACCGACCCGGCCCACACGGCAGAAACGGGTACAGACTATCCCGTATACCAATGAGCCCATCGTGATCGCGGCGGCGAGTGAGACGGTGAAACGGAGCAGGACGTACAGAAGCGATGTGAAGGTGCCAGGGAACGAGTCACCGCTGGCTGCGTGTCGGGTGTCCCCCGAGCGGACGGTGACGACAACGACCAACGCGGCCGCGCATACGAGCGCGATCGCAAGGACGTAACGCACACACAGCGACTGGCGTGTGCGCGAAATATGGTGCGGTGAATCGGTTGTCACATAGCCTCGTTCGATGTCGCTGTACTGCAGTGGCGTCGGTCGATCATCGGTGTTACACGACGCCCATCATGATCGCCATTCCGGCTGCCATCGCCACCTCGCACGCCGCAGCGACACTCTGCGGCCGCGACGCCGGTAGCGCATCGACGGCGATATTACCTGCCTGCGATCCAGGCGAAGGATGTACAGGTGCGAGAGCAGTGCTCTGTTCGGCGACGAACAGACGGTAGAGCCACACGATCGCTGCGACAGCGAAGACGACTGTGAGCGTGAGTGATACCGCGGAGATCCATCCCGGTCCGCTCATCGCGGCCGTATGGTCAGGACTGCTCATGTCCATGTCGGGGGTGTGTGCGTGCGCGCCCATTCCGGACATGTCACCGTCGGCGGCGTCGGCGGTGTGATCGTGCGCGGCGGTGCCGGGAAGCCACCCGGCCATCACCGCGACCATCCACACCATCGCAGCCATCATGAACACGTGATAGCTGCCCATCGCAGGTCCGTGGGGGTGCTCGTCGACACCGGTCGTGCCCGGTGCCGTGCGTGCTGCGGAGATCGCGAACCACACCGTCGCCGCGGCAAAGAACACTCCCTGCGGTAACAGCGGGACGCCGAGCCCCCACGGCCACGCCATCGCAATCATGGCCGCGCACATCACGAGGTGGAACCCGTGGTCGATCCGTACGTTCCACTGCGCGGCGCGGATGATGCGGTACACGCAGTATCCGGCCGCGAACACGAACAGTGCTGTGGTGATCCACCGCAGCGAACTATCAGCGATCACGACGCGTCCTGCCGATTGTGTGCATCGATACCCGGTGCTCGATCCGCGTCGGCTCGTTCTTCCCGCGACGGCAGCGACGCGGATTCGAGTGTGGTTCCGCGCGATCGACGGTGGTGACGTAGTCCCAGAGCGACGTCGACGGCGACGAACACTGCCAGTGTTATTCCGAACAACGGCATGTACCAGCCCAGGATCACTGCGATCACTACCGCGGTTACCGCGGCCCACGGCGGCATCCGGCGCAGCGCCCCGCGTTTGGCAGGTGGTCCGAACCTGATTCCTCGTGCCCGGGTCGGGCACCGCAGCCACCACATCCGGTAGCCGCGAAGGATGACGGCGATCAGACCGATAGCGGTGAGCGCCAACAGGATCTGGTTGACGAGTCCGAACAGGATGCCCATGTGGGCGTCGATGGTCCAGTTGGTCATCTTGGCCATGAGCGGCCAGTTCGCGAACTCGACCTTGTCGATCACCTGGCCCGACGCGGCATCGACGGCTACCGAATCGTAGCGTGTGGGCCAATCACGTTTGGCCTCTTGCACTTTCCATGCCTGTCCCTCTTCGGCGGGAGGAACGAGCTTCATCGGTGCCTGCAGGCCCGCGCCCTGGGCGGCGGCCTCGACACCGTCGATTCCGCGCCTTCACCGATCACGGTGTCGGTGACCGGCGCACCGTCTCCCCCGTGGTGATCACCGCCTGCATTCTCGCCCGTTCCGGCAGGATGAGTCTCGACCGACGGTGTCGTTCACGACAGCGCCGTACGTACGTCCCCGATGGTCTCTCCGGCATACCGTGACCACGTCAAACCGGTGACCGAGAGAAGCAGGAGAGCGGCGATGATCCACACCCCGACCGTGCCGTGCCACGACAACGCGCGGGCGCGGCCCCTCTTCCTCGGCTCCGGCACCAGAGCAGCTCTGGCGGCTTCGGAGGCACTGGACGAGCGTTGGCGGACCCGGGCGTCCACAACACGAGCCCGCCGAGTGCGACCACCCACAGCCAACTGGCGGCCAACTCACTGTAGTTACGGCCCAGATCGCCGAGGTGGAGGTTGCGGTGCAGTTCGTCGATCCACGCGCGCACCGGGAGCCACTCACCGAACGTGGTCAGTTCTCCGCGGACCTGCGCGGTGTAAGGGTCGACGAACACGGTCCGCCCGTACCCCTCGGGAACGTCGTCGACCGCCAGCACGACACGGGTGGGTGCTCTCGGCGTCGATGGGGGGCCGGACCTCGGTGATCGAGCCTTCTGGGTGGGCGGCCCGGGCCGCGGCGACCTGCTCACTGAGCGGCAGCTGCTGATCGCCGACCTGATCGACTGTCAGTTCGTGGCGATGAACGTAGTCCGACAACTGCGGGCTGATGGTGTACAGCAGGCCGGTCACGGCCGCGATCAGCAGAAACGGTCCGACCAGGATGCCGGCATAAAAGTGCAACCGCAGCACGAACGGCCTGATCTGTGGCCACAACGGGATCTTCGTCACCGAAGGCGGGGTGTCACCGGGCGCAGGCGGTCGATCGATTTCACTGGTGGACATCTGCGTGTTTCGGTTCCTTCTCCTCGGGCTGCACTGGGCGCTCAGCCGGTCCTACTCGTGCAGTAGTCGGGCCAGCGGTCCCGGAAGTTCCCGATAATTCCGAGCCGCGTACTCGAGAACTATTCGGGTGTCACGCCCCGACTAGGTCCTCGTAGGGCTGCGACCCCGCCACGAGCTGCCGGTGTAGGTGTCAAAGTGAAGGAGATTCGACGGGTTTCCCGTCCAAAGAGCTACTGCTCAGTGGAACGACCTGATCTCGTGGCCGGACAAGTCCTCGACGGCTACGCTTGCGACCCGTCCCAGGGATACTCAACTGTCGAGCAATTCGAACAGACCGGTGCGGCCGTGTACGGAGCAAACTTCTGCTCCTCAACCGACGCTCAGAGCACCGAGAAGTGGTACTGCAGGCCGTCGTACGCCCATTTTCCCGCACCATCCCCGGCGAAACACCAGGTGAGCGTGTTTTGAAATCAAAAAGCCTGTCGGAGGTGCGCACTACAGTTCTTGCCATGGCAGAACGGCAGCTCGGTGAGGTCCTGGACGCAGATTCAGTTGCCCTGGTGAGTGGTGCGGTGGTGTTTCCGGACCTGTCGGCCGAGGTGGCTGCGCGTATCGAACGGTCGATGGCGTCGGCGCGGTCTGCCGCAACCCGCCGCGCCTACGATTCGGCGTGGCGGCGATTCGAGACCTGGTGCACTGCCGCCGGGCACATCTCGTTGCCGGCGCACCCTGCGACCGTGGCTGCGTATCTCGTTGACGCGGCGGACTCGCTGACCGTCGACGGAGTCCGGGCGTATGCACCGTCGACCTTCGGCAAATGGGTCGCTGCGATCACCGACCGTCACCGCGGGCTCGGCCACGACACCCCGTGTGGCCACGAGATGGTGCGCGCCACCCTCGCCGGTATCCGCCGAGACTACGCCGCCGCGGGGGAGCGCCCCCGCAATCCCCGCGCCCCACTCCTGACGTCCGATATCACTGCCATCGTTGACGTAGCACGTGCCGGTGTCACCGGCTGGGCCAGTGAAGTGCTCGAACGCCGCGACACCGCACTACTGCTGATGGGGTACTCCGGGGCATTTCGGCGCAGCGAACTCGTGGACCTCGAATGTCGTGATGTGCGCCGCGATCGCCTCGACGGTGCGCATGTCCGCCTGCGGCACTCGAAGACCGACCAGGACGGAACCGGAACGGTGAAGGCGCTGCCGTTCACCGACCGGCACGAATCATGCCCGGTCTGCGCGTGGGTTCGCTGGCTGCAGATCGTTGCTGCATTCGATACCGGTGGCAGAACCGCGATCATTCGTTTGCTTTCCCGCGCAGCGAAGTTCGACTCCCATCTCTGCCACAGCACCCTGCCCACCGCTGACACGCGGTCGGCGCTGTTCCGGTCGATCCGCAAGAACGGCAACCTATCCCAGACCGCACTGTCGGGTGCGGCAGTGCACGCCGCGATCCGCCGCCGCGCCGGCCGCGCCGGCTACGACGCAGACCTTCTCGCCCAGCTGGGCGGACATTCACTGCGTGCCGGATTCGTCACTCAAGCGTTCCGTAACGGTGCCGACGCACACGCGATCATGCGACAGACCGGACACAGAAGCCCGGGAATGGTCGAAATCTATGCCCGCGAGAACGCGCCTCTGGTCGGCAACGCCGTGAACGATCTCGGCTTGTGACCCTCATGCACGGCACCGACACCTCGACGAGCGGCGACAACACCGACCTTGTCCGAACAACTCCAGTATCGAACGACACTGTCCCGGAACGGGGTCGACACACGTGGTCGCTGTTCGCGGACTGGTGCACCGCTCATGATCAGTCGGCGTTGCCGGTCTCACCGGAGTTGTTCGTTCGGTTCCTCCGAGCCAACCCTGCCGCGCCGGCAACGCAACGTCGTCGCATCGCCGTCATCGACGCTGTTCATCGAGACCGCGCCCTGCCCCCGCCGGGTCGCGGTCAGAGCGTGCGAGCGGCTCTGGACGCGCTGCGTGCAGCGCGTTTGCGCGACACCGCAACTCGGATCGGCGGCATCGTCACGCGCCTCCCCGGAACAGGGTGGCCGGCGGCGTTGTTCGCTCGCCGAGATGCACTGGTCCTCACTCTTGCCGCGGCCGGGCTGCCATACACCGAGATCGCGGCACTGCGAATAAGAGATGTCGCCGTCGAACCCGAATTCGATGCCCTCACAATCGAAACGGGCACCGGTGTACATGCCGTCACATCGTTGGAGCTCGTGAGGGCGGGCGCATCACCGAGAAAGGTGTACAGGCGCTGGTACGAGGTCCTGGCCCACGGCGAGCGGCACCCCAGCACACGCATGCTCGCCGACGCCATCGAGCACGTCGACGGAACCGAACTCGCCGACTCCGTTACTCATCTCGACCCAGGCAGCGAACGGCCGTTGTTGACCACGATCGACCGGTGGGGCCATACCCCGCTGGTCGCAACCCCTCTCACCTCCCGGGGAATAGCCGATATCGTTCGAGCACACCTCGGGGGACGCGCTCCCACGCACATACCGCCCCCCGTCCGAGAGACGAACCCAAAGCGTGTCTTTACGCTCGAGCCTGCATCGGCGGTCTCGCTCGACCCTGGTTACTACGAACGCGGCACACTCGCACGAAGGCACTCCCACGCGCTCCTCGACGACGTCGATTCGGTTCTTGCCGATGTCGAAAACCGCGCAGACCGACTGCTCAGGGAACTTCTCGAGTTCTTAGATGCGGAAATGCCGGAGTGCGAGCAATAGTCTTCAGCGCGCGACGATCCCAGGTGTCACCCCGCAGGAGCGACCCCTGTTGTGAGTGAGTCAGCGAACATTGCACCGAACGACGACCGGGTCTGTGTCGAAAGTTCGCACGCGGGCTTCACGGTCTCTTGGTACGGGGTGGTCGTGTCGCTGGACCTCGTCTCGCGGTGCGCTTCCGATCCACTGCATCGATGTCTGCGTTGATGGTTCGGCGACGTTTCCTGAGGGTCAGTGCCGACAGCGGCAAGCGCGGTGAGAAGTACCAACACGAAGGGGATGTCGAGACTGGTCAGTGCGTCGATGGTCACGATCGCTCCTGCAGCGACACACACGAAAAGCAGGCGTGCACCGTCCACGCAAGCGCATCCCGATCGTGTGCGGCGGCTGGTTCCGGCACTGGCGATCCTCGCCGCTGGGGTTGACCCCAGTCGCGCTCTCGTCGTCTCGCAGGTCGTGTTGTCCTTCGGTATTCCGATCGCGCTGATTCCGTTGGTGCGGTTCACCTCTGACCGCATGTTGATGGGCAGCGATGTCAAATTACCGGATCACTCGATATGCAGCCCGGTTCATCGCGGGAATCGTCGTCGCACTCAGCATTGCACTGATCCATCTAACCGTCGTCTGATTGTGCGCGGGTGAACGTCTCCTGCTTGCCTCTGTGTTCCAGGACCGATTACCGCTCGCGATGGTGGTGGTGTGCGTGGGAAATCGGAATCAGTGGGTTCTTCCGCCGCTCAGGGGGAGTCCGTCCTCGAAAGAAAGAAGACTTAGTGCGGGCCACCAGATTTGCAAGCAACGCAATCGATGCCCCCAGTTTGGATGACGACGAAGCCGCCCACCACCTTCAAGACATCAACCCGCGTGCGGATCGTAGACGGCGGTGACAGTCGATGCCGGCCGGCCCGTTCCATGCTTGGGGTCGAGACGTGATTGCCTCCGGGGCGTTGCCTCAGTCTGGATGGTGCAAGTCTGCCCACTAACTACGCACATTGTTCGGCATCGATCGCATGATCGAGCAGGACGCGAGAGGCTGCCTCACACTGAGTAGCTCTCTCACAGGTCGTACACTACGGCGTCGCCGATGACGCGGATGGCGACCCTGTCGCCGGGCGTCAGAGCCGTGGCGCCGAAGCGGCGCACGGTGACCCGCTGGGCCATAGCGGTGTCCGCGGTGTCGAGGCGGATCCCGAGCAGCATCTCCGACCCGAAGTACTCCACGTCGACGACGGCCCCCGATGCACCCGCGCCGTCGGTGGTCACCTCGATTTGCTCCGGCCGCAACATGATTCGGGCTGCACCTTCGATGGCGTTCGGGGAAGGGGCGACGGCGACGTCGCCGAGGGCGCAGCGGGCACGGCCGTTCTCGATGTGGGCCGTCAAGATCACGGCGTCACCGATGAATTCCGCGGTGGTGACGTCCACAGGGCGGGAATAGATTTCACGAGGTGTACCGATCTGTGCGAGCCTGCCCGAGCTCATCACCGCAACCCGGTCGGCGAACGACAGGGCCTCGGGTTGATCGTGGGTGACGAGGATGGTGGTGATCCCAGCCTTGGCGAGGACGTCGGCGACGATCCGTCGAGTGTTCGCCCGCAAGCCGGCATCGAGTGCCGAGAACGGTTCGTCGAGCAGCATCAATTCAGGTTCACGCGCCAGCGCCCGCGCGAGCGCGACCCGTTGCTGCTGGCCGCCGGAGAGCTGGTCGGGTCGACGTGAGGCGTAGGACGAATCCAGCGACACCATCTCGAGCAGTTCGGTGATCTTCGAGACGGTGCGGGCACGGCGTGGCAGGCCGAACCCGATGTTCGCGCCGACCGTGGCGTGTGGGAACAGTGCCCCGTCCTGGGCGACGTACCCCACCGACCTTCGGTGCGCAGGCGTCCAGCCGGATCCCGCGACGACCTTCCCGGTCAGTGCGACAGTGCCTGCGTCGGGTTTGTCGAAACCCGCGATCAGACGCAGCAGCGTCGTCTTACCGCAACCGGACGGTCCGACGATGGCTGTGGTCGACCCGGCATCGACAGCGAACTCAACACGACGTAGCACCGTCACAGGACCGAACGACTTGTCCAGCCCATCCACCTCCACCGCGTATGTCATAGTCCTGCCGCCTTTTTCGACTGGGAGAAGAGAACGTAGGTCATGGGCAGAGACAGCACGATCATGATCAACGCGTACGGAGCAGCCCCCGAGTAGTCGATCTCGCTGCTCAGCGACCAGAACTGCATCGACAGAGTGCGGGTTCCGGTCGGTGCCAGCAGCAATGTCGCGGTCAACTCGTTCACGATCCCCAAGAACACCAACGCACCGCCCGCTGCGGTGGCCGGCGCAGCCAATCTGAGAGTCACCCGAAAGAAACTCGACAGCGGTGACAGACCCAGCGACCGAGCCGCCTCGTCCAACCCGACGGGCGCCTGCGCGAGCCCCGCCCGCAGGTTGACCAATGCGCGTGGCAGGAAGAGCAATGCGTAGGCCGCGATCACGACGACAACTGTTTGATACAGCGGATTTGCGTACCGAATGGCGACGGTGACGAACGCCAACGCAACCACGATGCCGGGCAACGAACTCGAGATGTAGGTACCGCCCTCGAGGACACGGCTGAACCGTCCGCGGTGGCGAATCGAGATCCACGCGACCGGGAACGCGAGTGCACACGTCATGACCGCACCGGCAATTCCGAACCCGAGCGTCTGCAGCAGCGCGGACGAGATTTCGTCCCACTCCCACACCGCGCTGCCGCCGACGACAAGCCACCGCAGAACACTGGCGATCGGGACTCCGAGAGACAGTGCGATCAACATCCCCAGGAAGACGAGCGCGATCGGCGAATACTGCCAACCGAGTTCTGCAGGCACGGCCGGGCGGGCTGCACCCGAGCCGATGCGGGCATACCTGGCACTGCCACGCACAACCGCTTCGATCACCAACAATGTGAGGCACAGCAATACCAGCACCCCGGCGAGCATGGTCGCCGCCGCTCCGTTGAACGTCGATTGATACTGCTCGAAAATCGCTGTAGTGAATGTGTCGAAGCGGATGAAGACGAAGGCACCGTATTCGGCGAGTAGGTGCAACGCGACCAGAAGCGCGCCGCCGGCGATTGCCAGCCGCAGCTGCGGCACCACGACGCGAAAGAACACTGCCCACGGTCCGATTCCGAGTCCTCGCGCCGATTCCTCGACCGCGGGGTCGAGCCTGCGTAGCGTCGCGGCCACGGGAATGTAGACGAGAGGAAAATACGAGAGCGTTGCGATCAGAACGCCGCCGCGCAGCCCGCCGAGGGAAGGGATCGCCGTCACCCATGAGTAGCCGTTCACGAACGCCGGGACAGCCAGCGGCGCGGCAAGCAATACCGCCCACACCTTCGCTCCGAATACTCGTGTGCGCTCGACCAACCAAGCAGCCGCGACGCCGATTGCGACACAGATGGGCACCGTGATCACTACCAACATCACGGTGTTGGCCAACAATTCGCGGACCCGCGATCGGAACAGCAGCGCCGACGCGGTGGCCCAGCCGGTGTCCACGCTCTCCACGATCACGTACCCGAGCGGGATGAGCGAGATCGCCACGACAATCACTGCGGTGACAGCCAGAGGCAAGGGCATACGCGACCGGCCTGCTGGGCACCGCAGCGTGTGGGCCGGCCCCCGTTGTTCTCGACCGTTCGTCGTTGGAATCAGAGCAAACCGGCTTCGGTCATGAGCTCGGTGACCTTCGGGCTGTTGAGCTTCGCCGGGTCCACCTGCGGGGCCTGCAGTTCGGTCAAGGGGACCAGATCCGCGTTGGCCGCCACTTCGCTGCCCACCGAGTACTCGAACGACATCCCGTCCCGCAGAACTTCCTGACCCTTCGGTCCGGTGACGAACGCCAGGAACTGCTGCGCTGCATCCTGTTTCGCGCTGGACTGCAGGACGCCGCCGCCGGAGACGCTGACAAATGCGCCGGGGTCTTCGTTCTTGAAGTAGTGCAGGGCGACGTTACTGCTGTTCTCTCCGGTCTTGGCCTGATCGCCGAACCAGTAGTAGTGGTAGATCACGCCGCCCGGGATTTCTCCGGCGTTGACGGCTTTCATCACCGTGCCGTTACCGTTGTAGGCGCGGACGTTGTTCTTCATCCCCTCCAACCAGGTGCGTGTAGCGTCCTCGCCTTTCAACTCGAGCAGCGCACTGACGATGGCTTGGAAATCGGCTCCCGACGGCGATGCTGCCCAGCGGTCCTTCCAGGCGGGGTCCTGCAGGTCCAGGAGTGAGGCCGGGAGCTGATCGGGGGTCAGCATGTCCGTGTTGTAGGCGAACACGGTCGAGCGGGCGGCGATACCCGTCCACTTGCCGTTCGACGGGCGGTATTGGCTCGGAACCTGGGCCAGCACGGCCTGGTCGACGTCGGTGAACAGACCCGCGTTCTCGACGAGCGTCATCGCCGGAGAGTTCTCCGTGAGGAACACATCCGCTGGCGATCGGTCACCCTCCGCTACGAGTTGGTTGCCGAGTTCGGTATCGCTCCCTTGGCGCAGGTCGACCTCGATGCCGGTCTCCGAGGTGAACGCGTCGGCCCATTCTTTCGTCAGCGACTCGTGTTGGGCGTTGTAGACGGTGATCCGGTTGTCCCCGCCCGGGTCGGACTCAGCGCTCGAACACCCCGACACCGTCAACAGTGCCGCGGTCGCCAGTGCGAGGCCCGCCATCAGTTCGATCCGCTTGCTCATCGTCCGTCCTTCGCATTTACCGGACCACCTCCGGTCGTCCCCGCCGCCATGGTACTTAGAGGATTGGCAAACCTAATGCCCGGCCCTGTCCCGCTCCACGGTAGACGGGCGAGCACGAAGGTCGCGGCCTGCCAGTAGACAACCCCCACGACGATCGACAGGGCGAATGCTGTCCAGGGATGGTCGTCGCGCAGCGGTAGATAGACCTGAAAATGGGTCAGGTAGATGTAGAGTGACGCGCTTGCCAACACCCCCGCAACCCGGCCCACAACTGCGGGACATGGGACGGATGTGAGCCACACCAGCAGGCAAAGTCCGACAATCACGATGACTTCTCGCTGGATGTCGCCGAAGAAGAACCCGGGAATCGATAGCACGATTGCCGCGGTGACCCCCACTCGATGCCACACGGTCTGCGCCCGGGCGGCGGCCCAGCCGAGGGCGAACAACCAGAAGACAACCGCCGCGGTCAGAATGCGATTGCGGCTGTCGTCGATCTCGATCAATCCGTAACGGGTAACCAGGCCCAATGCCACCAACCCCATAGGAAACCAGAACGGGTGACTGCGTTCGAGACGTGCGACCGCCGGAACATAGAGCACAGCGGCGGCTACGAGGACGATGTACACAATCGCCTCGACGAACCAGTATCGCCATTCGACAGACCAACCGTCCGGGCCGAAGATTCCGTTGAGCAGCAATGCACTGGTGATGCGGTAGTCCCCGGTCAGAGCGATGATGGCCCCGATCCACACCATGCTGGGGATGGCGATCCGAGCGACGCTGCGCACAGCATTGCGTGCGCGGGCGGTGCGATCGACCGCGCCGAGGTGGAAGCGGGCGAAGTTGTAGCCGGCGATTCCGAGAAGCACGTGCGCCCCGCCGAGCACCGAAAACAGGTGTATGTGCGAGCCGGTGATCAGCACGATCGCAAGGGCGCGCAGCACAACGTTGGTCTCCACCCGTCGCCAGCCGCGGCGCAGGTGCGGTGCCTGAACGAAGTCCACGACTCGGGTGTTGTGCCAGTCCGCCGGGAGGTGACCGAGCAGCTCCTCCAGCCGAATGGACATCCGCACATACGACAAAGAGTCACCGCCCAAGCTCACGAACGTGCTGTCGTCGTCGACCCTTGCGTGATGCAGGACCTCGGCATACATCGCTTTGACATCGGTGGTCTCGGGCTTTGTCGTCGTCGAGGTGGGCTGAACAGGGCCGGGCTTGCCTGCGAATTCCGCGACCGCTCGCGCATCGGGTTTGCCGGTGGAGGTGCGCGGCAGCTCATCGACGACACACACCCGAACTGCTGTTGCGGGAAGGCCGCTGAACTGTGCTGTCAAGCGTCGCACGTCGGCGACGTCAGCGTTCTCCGCGACGACGACGAGTTCGTCCGTGCCGTCGGTGCAGCACACGGTCAATCCCAGGTGTGCGAGCGCGGACTCGACGCGGTGCAGATCGATACGTAGACCGAACACTTTCGCGAAACGGCTGCGTCGGCCGACCACTTCGTACAGTCCATCGGCCGTTCGCCGGGCCAGGTCGCCTGTTCGCAGCTCGCCGGCGAGCGTGTCACCCAGGCGCAAGTCGCCGGGGTCGTGTGCGTAGCCGAGCATGACGTTCGGCCCCGAATAGACGAGCTCACCCGTCCCGTCCGGGGCATCCGCGACCGGATCGAGCCGAAAGGACCCGTCGGGAATCGGCCGTCCGATGGAATGCGGATGAGCGGCGGCAAGATCCGGTGGCAGATACGCCATTCGGGCGGTCGCCTCCGTTTGCCCGTACATGACGAACAAGTCCCATCCCTGGCGTCGGCCCAGCTCGGCATACGTGCGGACGCGATCGGGCGACAGCTTTCCGCCGGCCTGCGTGACGTACCGCAGGTCGTGAAGATTCAGCTGTTCGAACCCGATACGGTCGAGCAGATCGAAGGTGTACGGCACACCCGCGAAGGTGGAGGCGCGGTGGGTGCGCGCAAGGTCCCACAGTCGAGTATCTGTGACCGAAGAGTTGGTCAGAATCAAGGCGGCACCGCGCAGGAGGTGGCTGTGGACGACCGAAAGCCCATAGCAGTAGTGCATGGGTAGCGTGGTCACGGCACGGTCGGTGGGGCGGATGCCCAGGTATTCGGCAATCGACTCGGCGTTGGCCTGCACGTTGTCGTGCGAGAGACGGACGAGTTTGGGTGATCCGGTCGAACCCGAGGTGCTCAGCAGCAACGCGAGATCAGGGTGCAGCTCATGTCTGGATTGTCGATCGAGTTCTTCGACGACTGTGTTGCCGTCGAGGGTGCGCACCACCACATCGGGCCGATATGTGTCGATGAGCCCGTCGAGATGGTCGGGATTGTCGTCCGAGGCCAGCAGTACGGGGTGTCCTGCACGCAGCGCCGCGAGGTAGGTGACGACGACCTCGACCTTGTTGGTGCCGGCGATCAGTACCAGACGACGGCCACGTCCAAGTCTGGCCGCCTGCCGGTCGATGCGCTCGTCCAGGTCGCGGTAGGTGATCGTCTCGTTCACCGATATCAGACCCGGTGCGTCACCGAATCTGCCCAAATCGTGCGCTAAGCGCACACTGGGGCGTTTCGGGCGGTTGAAGTCTCTGGGCACCGAGCGAGTCTATAAGGGCTGCCGAACCTAACCTTCCGGCGACGAATACGACTCCGCGCCCGCGCGGACGAGCGTGGCTCGTCTGTCCACACACCGCTCGGACACAGATGATCGGGGTCAGCGACGCCTACTCGGCGGTCGATTCGGCAAGTCCGGTCCGATTGTCGCACCGTGGTCGATCTGATGATCGCCGACGGATCGACCGAGTATCGATGCGCCGCCCTTTGCTCACCCTCACGCTTCGATCGATGGCATGGAGGTGACGCCACCGGGCGGTGGCGGGAACCGATCTGAGTCGGGCCGTAGCGGTTCCGCAGGCTGCGCGCGAGCGGGTGTCGGTCATGACGCGGCGGCGATCAGCCGGGCGAGAACTCCGGATTCGAGGAGGATGAAGAGACCCAAGCCGATGAACACCGCTGGGACGAGCCAGTGCTCGACCCGTTCGAGAGTGTCGACGACCTTCCTGCGAGTGCCCAGCAGCCTGCCGGCGTAGCACCAGATCCCGACGCAGATCAGGAACACGGCGATGGTGACTGCGGTCTGTGGTGGACCGAGCGTCCGAAAGACCGGGGTGTAGACGGCGATGTTGTCGGCACCGTTGGCGATGGTGATGGCAGCAACGCCTGCCATTCCGGTGGCAGCGACCGGGGGTTCGTCCTCGTCGTCGCTGCGCAGCCAGCGGATCAGCGTCCAGAGCCCCAGCGACAGGGGCAGCACACCGAGTAGCCCGACCCATTCTTGCGGCACGATCACCAGTCCCAGAGCGGCGACGACGCTGGTCGCGACGAGGGTGATCAGGCCGAGGTACTGGCCGGTGACGATCTGCCACGCCCGCGGCCTACCCTGGCTGGCGGAGGCGACGAACAGCACCGTCAGCACGACGATGTCGTCGATGTTGGTGCCGGCGAACATCGCCACTGCCGCGGCGATGGTGGTGATCACTGCCGCACCGGGCGTCGGTGAGGATGTAACCGGACGCCCCCGGTGCCGCACGCGACCGTCATGGAGGTCGATCGGATTCGAGGTCGGGGAGCAGTCATACGGATCGTTGCTCCGTGCCCGTGGGATCGACGCGGGTTCGGCCCTCCCGGAGCGACGCGAGGACGACCAGGACTACGCCGCATGTGAGGTAGGTGTCGGCGAGGTTGAAGGTGGGCCACCATCCGGTGTGGAAGTAGTCCGTCACGCGGCCGTCGGCAGCGCGGTCGATGACGTTGGCGGCCGCTCCGGCGACGACCGCCGACAGCCCCACCGTCCCGGTCAGTGAGCCGACGGGGACGGTGCGCCACGCGTACACGGCGATGGCGAGAGTGATGATGGCGGTGACCGCGATGATGACCCCTGGCGGCAGCCCGTTCCCGACGCTGAAGGCGACACCGCTGTTGTAGGCAAGCCTGAGTTGCAGCAACCCCAGTTCGATGACGCGGCCGTCGGAGAGTGCGCGGCGGGCGACGGGGTCGGCCGCGAGTGCCGCCGCGACGAGGACGGCGACGACGATCGCCAGGGTCCACCGGGATCGAGTCGCCGAGCGTCCCCCGGTCGAGACACCCGGCATCGGGCCCGAAGTGGGGTCTGGGCTCATGTCCAGGCCTCGGCTGCTGCCGGGGCAGGTGCGGGCACCGCTGCGGCGGACAGGGGGTGGGTGCGGCCGGCGCGGACTCCGTTGGCGATGACCACGATCTCGGCGAGTTCGTGCACCAGCACCACCGCGGCCAGGCCGAGGATTCCGAACAGGGCGAGCGGCATCAGCACGGTGATGATCGCCAGCGACAGCCCGACGTTCTGCAGCATGATGCGTCGGGATCGGCGCGCGTGGGCCAGGGCGTGCGGCAGGTGCCGCAGGTCCTCACCCATCAGGGCGACGTCGGCGGTCTCGATGGCCACGTCGGTGCCCATGGCGCCCATGGCGATACCGAGGTCGGCGGTGGCCAGTGCGGGGGCGTCGTTGACGCCGTCGCCGACCATCGCGGTCGACCGGCGGCCCTTCAGGTCGCCGATGATGCGTGCTTTGTCCTCCGGTCGCAGATCCGCGTGGACCTCCTCGATGCCGACGTCGGCGGCCAGTGCGCGGGCGGTGCGTTCGTTGTCCCCGGTGAGCATCGCGACGTGGTACCCGTCGCGGCGGAGACCGGCGACGACTTCCGCGGCTTCGGGTCGCAGTTCGTCGCGGACCGCTATCGCGCCGAGGGTGCGGCCGTCCTGTTCGACGAGGACGGCGGTGGCTCCGGCGTGCTGCATCCGTTCCACGTCCGCGGCCAGCGGGCCGGGGTCGATCCACCCTGGTCGGCCGAGGCGGACGTCGTCGCCGCAGAGGCGGCCGGTGAGGCCGGCTCCGGTGACTGCGACGACGTCGTCGGCGGGTGTGTGGTCGTCGACGGCGGCGAGGATCGCCGCGGCCAGGGGGTGCTCGCTGCGCACTTCCAGCGCTGCGGCCACGGCGAGGACCTGTTCGCGGGTCGCACCGTCCGCGGTGGCGACGTCGATGACGACCGGCTTGTTGCGGGTCAGGGTGCCGGTCTTGTCGAGCGCGATCACGCGGATGCGGCCCAGCGCCTCAAGAGCTGAGCCTCCCTTGACCAGGACGCCGAGTTTGCTGGCGGCGCCGATCGCCGCGACGACGGTGACCGGGACGGCGATGGCCAGTGCGCACGGTGAGGCGGCGACGAGGACGACCAGTGCGCGTTCGATCCATACCCGTGGTTCGCCGAGCAGGCTGCCCACGGCGGCGATGAGGGCGGCGGCGACCATGATTGCCGGCACCAGGGGCCTGGCGATCGTGTCGGCCAACCGCTGAGCCTCACCCTTGCGGGACTGCTCGGCCTCGACGATCCGGACGATCTTGGCCAGCGAGTTGTCCTCGGCACGTGCGGAGACCTCCACCTCGAGAACGCCGGTTCCGTTGATCGCCCCGGCATACACGTCGTCGCCGGGCCCGGCCTCGACGGGCACCGATTCGCCGGTGATCGCCGAGGTGTCGAGCGCGGTGGTGCCGCGGCGGATGGTGCCGTCGGTGGCGATGCGCTCGCCGGGCTTGACGATCATCATCTCCCCGAGCATCAACTCGGTCGGCGACACCGCCTGCTCGAGGCCGTCTCGTCGGACTGTGGCGGTGTCGGGAACCAGGGACAACAGTGCCCGTAGACCTCGCCGTGTGCGGGCGACCGCGTACTCCTCGAGGCCCTCGCTGATCGCGAACAAGAACGCGAGCATCGCGGCCTCGCCGACCTCACCAAGGATCACGGCACCGACCGCCGCGATGGTCATCAGGGTGCCGACACCGATCTTGCCGCGCGCGAGCCGCCGAAGGGTCGACGGGACGAAGGTGTAGCCGGCGACGATCAACGCGAGTGATTCGAGCACCAGGGTCAGCCGATCAGGGCCGCCGATCCAGTCAATGATCAGCCCTGCCGCCAGCAGTGCACCGGCCACCGCGGCAGCTCGGATCTCGGTGATCTGCCACAGCTTGTCGGGTTCGTGCTCCTCGTCGCCGTCCAGGCGGGGTTCGTCGTGGCCGCAGCCGCATGCGTCGCTCATCCGGTCACCGCCGACCCGGCGGGCGCGGTGCCGTAAACCGGGCAGAGTGCCACCGCGTTCCCCGTGACGGCGAGGAGGGTCTCGGCCGAAGCGAGCAGGTCCAACAGTTCCGGCCGGACGAGGGAGTAGAACACCTGCCGGCCCTGGGGGCGACCGACGACCAATCCGCAGTCCCGCAGGCACGCCATGTGCGCCGATACCGTCGACTGTGCCAGCCCCAGCTCGCTCACCAGGTCCGCTACACGCACCTCCCTGCTGGCGAGACGGCGAACGATAGCCAACCGTGTCGCATCGGAAAGGCTGTGGAACAACGACACTGCCGCATCGAAAGTCGACGTGGAACCGCCGGGCAGGCGGCCATCCTTATTGATCGTCATGCAACGATGATAGCATCTAAGCCCGGTATGATCGCTATGCGTGAATGCTCGGCCCCGGTCTCGTCGGCACGAGTCCGATCCTCGTCGTGCCGTACTGAGACAGGACGACGGCACGACGAAGAACACCTCCGTGGTGTGGGACCCGGTCACCGGACCTGCGGACGCACGCGACAAACCGCAGTTGCTCCGTACGGCGCGGTCGAGATCGCCGACTTCCCGATCGCGGTGGCACCTGCTACGAAGGCGCTTTCGATTCCCTACTCGCCGAATCCGTCCGAGACGGCGAGGAGGCCGAGGTCAACCAGCTGCATTGCGGGTCGAACGGCGCGCCGACGCGTCGGGAGTGTCGTCGAGACGATCGAACGCACCGGTCATTGCGGCATGCAGCTCGGTGAGCTGCGCGATCGACTCCTCCTCCCGGGTGATGTGCTCGCGCAGTGTTGGCCGCAGCCCGGTCTTCACAGCGGCGCAGGAGTCGTTCTCCCATGCGCGCAGCATCGTCTTGATCTGTGGCAGCGTCAGTTTCGAGCTTTTCGCGGCGGTGATGAACGCCAACCGTTGCTGTGCTCGTTTGTCGTAGACGCGGTACCCGTTCGGGGCTCGGTCCGCCGGCAGCAGCCCCTCGCTTTCGTGGAAGCGCAGCGTCGTCGCCGGCACCCCATCGCCGAGGAGAGTTACGAGATCAGATCAGCAGGGCTTCGGCAAGCCTGGTCTTCGTCCGTACGCAATCGTCAAAGACTGCGCTCGCCCTGTCGATTCGTTCTGTACGACGCCGCGCGAGAGGCTCGCCCGGCAAGCTTCCCCCGACTTTCGGGAAGTCGGGGGAAGTATCCTATCGCAGGTCGTCAGCCGGTCAGCAACACATCATTGCGGCGCACATGTCCCCACACATGCCGGTGGCCATCATGATCTGGCAATCCCACCACGTCTGCAGGTTGGTCATCAGTTCGGTCATCGGAATCTCCCTCAATTCTGGTCCCGAGGAGACGGGACATCACGACCATATACTGAGTACGTACATAGATAGTAGATGTCGTGTTACCGACGACCCTAGGATCAGGAGACGACAGGGCAGGAGGCGATAGGTGCGGGTGAACGGATTCGGTGAACTCGAGGCGGTAGTGATGGATCGCCTGTGGGCCCGCGGTGCGCGAAGCACCGTGCGGGAGTTGTTCGACGAATTGGCCGAGCAGCGGGTGATTGCCTACACCACGGTGATGTCGACGATGGACAACCTGCACCGTAAGGGCTGGTTGGAGCGCACCCGTAGGGGCAAGGCGTTCGACTACTGGCCGACGTTGTCTCGCGAGGAGCACAGTGCCCGGCTGATGCGTCACGCGTTCGCTGCGGGCGGCAAGTCGGACCTGGTGCTCACCCATTTCGTCGAGCAGATGAGCGACGAAGAGTCGGAGCGTGTGCGAAGAGCGTTGCGCAGACTGACCGACCCCGGCCAGTCGCGATGACTCTGACTCTGTGCCTGCTGCTCTACGGGCTCGTGGTCTCGGTAGCCGGTCCGCCTGTGCTCGCGCGACTGACCCGCCGGGGCATCGCTCCGCAGCTCGGGATAGCTGCCTGGAGTGCAGCAATGGCGGTGGTGATCCTGACCTGGACCGGCGCGGCGATCATGCTCGTCACCGAAGCGGTGCATTGGAACAGAGACGCTCACTGGGTGTCAGCGTGCGTCGTCGAGGTGCTCCGGTCGATCGACGGCCGTGCCGCAGCACTGCTTCAGGGAACACTGATAGCAGTCTCCGCGGTCGCTGCGGCGGCGCTTCCGTTGGTGGTGTGGAGGGCTGGGCGGGGCATGCTGCGGATGCGAACGCACACGCTTCGCCACGCCCGGACGGCGAGGGTGATCGGCCAACGCCTGCCCGGTACCGACGCGGTGGTCGTCGACACCGCGGATCGGCTCGCCTACTGCGTTGCTGGCCGTCCGAAGACCATCGTGATCACTACTGGTGCCCTGGATGCACTCGTCCCGGATCAGTTAGGCGCCGTCTTGGCGCACGAACGTGCTCACCTAATCGGTCGCCATCACCTGCTGCTCGCCTCTGTTCGCGGACTCGCCGCGGCAGCTCCATGGATGCGGTTGTTCCGCGACGGGGCGACCGAGATCGCCCTGCTGCTCGAGATGTGCGCGGACGACAGCGCTGCCCGCTCCCATGGTCGGCGGGCGCTACTCGGTGGTCTGCTCGCCCTCACTGGTTCGTCCGTCGCTCCCGCGGGTGCCCTCGGCGCGAGCGGAGGCGACGTGCTCGCTCGTGCTCATCGCCTCACCGTCGCTGTGTCCACCCCCGTGCACGCGCGGGCCCGCACCCAACTGTCCTTGATCGTCCTCTCGATCACCGCGAGTCCGATCGTGTTCGGTGCCCTCGCCGCTGCGGGTGTGATCATGTGTGGTCCGATGGGCTCTTGAGTGGTCCTGCCAAGAGCGGGTCGATCGGTCAGTGGTGACGGCAGTCGCCGCGCCGAGCCAATTTCAATCGTGCGCCCTCGTCCGTCGAGCGACGGGTAGAACTGTCCCTCGGGTGCGGGGGCGTCGTTATGCAAGGCGATCAGGTTGCCGTCGGTGTCGACGGTTGCGAACTGCGTCGATCCCTGGTCCGTCGAGACGGGACGGCCCGCATCTGCGGGATGAAGAACGCCCGCACGGGACATCTCGTCGGATCGACGACCGCCGGATTCAGCGACGTCCGCGACTCCGCACTCAAAAAGGGATGCGGACCCCCGAGCACGGCTGTATCACCTTCATTGTTCGGTGTCACCGAAGGCATTAACAGCACGCCGAACACCGTCAGTGCTTTCAGCAAACCGGCCTCCGGAGCTGTGCCCCGTCGACCATGCCGATCAGCTGACTGTATGTCACCGACGATACCAATGAGTACCCCCTGGGGTATCCCGATTCGGGTGTCAGCCGAGGATGGCTTCCCGGAGCTGAGCCATGCTCGGCGCACCCGCCGGCCCGTCACCTGTCATGTACACACGGCAGGCCAGACCGACTGCGGCGGATGTGTCGCCCATGACGTCGACGCCGTCGACGAGAACGGTCGGAGAGCCACGAAAACGCACCTGTTCGGCCATGTCCACCGTGTCCACGCGTTGATAGACGAGCACGGCGTCCGAGTGTTCCGCGGCGAGGAGCTGCAACCGTTCAGCAGTGACCGTCCAGTTCGGGCAACCGTCGAAATACTGCAGGGTGATCTCCATCCACCCACGGTATATCCGTGCTGAAGTTGGCAGCGCACAGGTCGTAGAATTCGATTACGCGGAAGGAGACGGAGTGCCGAACTTCTCCCGTCACTCTCGACGGAAAGGGCTTGCTCATGAATCTGTCCAGTGAGAGTGACGGCACCTCGGCCTGTTCCTGCTGTGGTCGCGATTTCCCGACCGTGAAGTTGCACTCCCTGGCAGGGGGAGCTGCCTATATCTGCCGACGTTGCGGACTGTGGGTTGCGATCCGTCGACGCTAGAGAGAACAGCGTGGGTGTACCGCTCTTCAGTAGGCTGCCTGCACCGATACGTCGTCTCGGCCATGGCGTACCGCCGTACGCAACCGGCGCGCGTCGCCCGTGCGGCTCGATCCGGCCCGTACCAAAGCCCGGGTCGGCGGCGTCCACCGCCGCGACCTTTCGCGGCCATGTCGCGCAGATTCTGCGATTGGTTCCCGTCGACCACGTGAAGAGGCTGTTGCTGCGCCTCGTCCAGCGTCACTCGTACACAGATCGGGTTGTCGGACATGTGCAATGCGTTCACCGACTCGTCGATCGACCCACCGAGCGCGATGGCCAACGCGTAGCGATGCGGGCGAACCACCCGCGGTTGTCCACAGCGGGAGACCCAGAATCTGCCGTATCCGTCGTCGGCAATGGCTCCGATCCGGATCGCACACGGGGACCGATGCGGCCGTGCACGACGTAGCTGCGAAACCGAGCTCGCTCGTCGGCGTCGCCGACTATTGACGGTTTCGGCACCGACCTCCCAACCCACCTAGCAACTACCGGCATCGCTGACGCCTTGGCGAAGAGATCAGGGCCAAGCGAGAGATGGTGTGTATCGAACATCCTCTCCACACGCTCAAACCGATTGATTCACGTTGCGACAGTGTTTCTGTTGGTCGAGTCCGCCGGTGGAGCAGAACGATCTCGGGAGCGCGGACCCGTAGGTTTTCGCTGGCCGGGAATAGACCTATCCCCATAGGGATCGTCGCTCGGTGTGAGTGAAGGTGAAGATGCTTGCAAGCAGGCTGATGGCTGCGGTAACCAGGAGTACTTGAGGTCCGGTGATCGCGGCACCGATCAGAGCCCCGGCTGCGCCTCCGGCTGCGAAGGACCCGAGAAGCATTGCATAGCAAAGCCAGTCGAGGTAAGTACCGCCGCCCAGTAGGTGTCTTTCGATCCCTTGGCCCAGTTTGACGACGGTGCCGGTGACGTAGCTCAGGGGGATGTAGGTTTCTTCTCGTTTCGTGAATGCTGTGTTGAGCGCGCCGAGAGCGAACGCAACCAACAGAATGGGATAGAAATTTACGTCGTCGGACGCCCAGCCGGATATCCCGATATCGATGAGCCCTGCCGCGGCGAGGGCGATGGTCGTGACAACTGTTGCTCCGTGTGGGTGATTGGACCAGTATCGGCGGCGGCAGATCGACGCGATCACCACTCCCGCCAGAAAGGCACCCATCAAAGCCAGCGCCGCCCACGGCGATGCGCCGGGTGCAACGGGCTTACCTTCCGGACTGCCGAAATGCCCGATGACGGCGCGTTCGGTGTTGCCGGTCATGAACGTCACGAAATACCCCGCCGAATGCAGAAATGCGACAGCACCCACCATTCCGGCCAGCGCGGACAGTATCCACGACAGTCGCGCCTCCGCGCCGACGGCTGTTTCGCGGCTGAGTGCCACAGAAGATGTCATGCAACCAAGTCTCCCGGCCGTGTACGGAGCCGCAAGTCGATGAGGTGCAGCTCACTCGGCGGTTCTTCGGTGTTCGTATTCCCTTCGGAAGCAATCGAACTCCCACCTGCACCTCGTCTGCCGACCTCGGTGACAAGCCCACCCAGCGGTGTAATTTGCGTGCTCAAGTAGCACGAACTCGCGGCCCATCCGCGCGTGGTCAGTTCCATCCCTGTGGATCGGTGGGCGGCACAGTGTCCGGATATCAGCCGATGAGTCGGAAGGCTTCCGTCCCGCCGAGATGTGGGAACGCTGGCGTACTGTCCTGCGGTTCTATCGCTACCCCTCGACGCTACTACTCACCGAGCACGTACCGGGGGAGACTTTTCCCGGTATGTGCAGGTGGCCGGTGCGTCCAGGCCCCGTCGCCGTTCCGATCGACCGGTGGGGTCGTGCCGTTTCCCGCCGACCCGATGCCCCAGGTAGCGGTCGGGGCGGTCATCGCTGCTCACCGCTCCGGGCGACTGCCCCGGCGCGATCCACGCCCGCCCCTGTCGTGGCGACGCGGTCGTGGCGAGCGGGAAACTGACGTCACCGGCACACCACCGCACCCGGTGTCAGCTGCACCAGGCTCGGACTACTAGCTAATCGGTGTCGATGCCCGCCGCCGTGCCCACGCCGCTCTGGCCGATGTGCCTGACCTCGTCGATGATCTCGAGTATCGGATCGAGACTCTGATGCACCGCACCCTGGAACTACTAGACATCGAGCCGGACGCCGAAGCGTCCGTCGAATGGGTCGGCGAACAGTGACCGACACGGACGATCCGCCAACGCCAACGCCAACGCCAACGCCGAAGTCCGTGCGCCGACGTCACGGTTTGTCGGTGCCGGGTCGTCCCGCCGCGGGGCCTCGCTTCTTGATCGAGCGCGTGCGATCGACTGCTTCGATGTCCGCATTGATGGTTCGGCGGAGCTTCCTCAGGGTCAGTGCCGACAGCGGCAGGCTTGCTGCAAGTGCGCCAAGCAGTACCAACACGAAGGAAATGTCAAGGCTCGTCAGTGCGTCGACGGCCAAAAGCACTCCTGCGGCGACACACACGAAGAGCAGGCGTGCACCGTTGTAGGCCAGCACATGAAGGGCAAGCTGCCCGCGAGCAGTTGAGGGTGCGCGGAACACCGGCATCGGCCGTCCTGTCGTGCGTAGGGGCTTCCTGGGACCTTGATTCAAATACTATGGTGCATAGTATTTGATGGAGGAGCAATATGAACAGCAGCAGAAACCCCGCCCGAGGCCGACGGAGCTCGACTCGGCGATCACGCCCAGCCGGAGTGCCCGGGGGCGTGCGCGCTCCCTGGGCGGTGATAGGCGCGGGTGTCGTCATCGTCGTGCTCGTCGGTGCGATCGGATACAACCTGGCCCCCCGCGTCCTCGAACGCAATCAGGCCGAGCGGTTCGCGCCGACCGCCGACGACCCGGACCCCTCCCGCGGCATCGACGGCGTCGTCGAGGTCGAGTATCCGGCCGCGCGGCACGTCGAACCAGCTCAGAGAGTTGCCTACGATCAGAGTCCGCCGTTCGGCGGCCCTCACGACCAGACCTGGGCGACGTGTACCGGAGTGGTGTACCCCGTCCCGCTACGCAGCGAGAACGCGGTTCATTCGCTCGAACACGGGGCGGTGTGGGTGACGTACGACCCGAACCGGGTCTCCTCCGACGAGGTCGGTTCACTCGCCGGGCGGGTCGAGGGCGAGCCCTACACGATGATGTCGCCCTACCCGGGCCTGACGGCACCGATCACGCTGCAGTCGTGGGGCCATCGACTCGAGCTCGACAATGCCTCCGACCGGCGCATCACTCAGTTCGTCGCTGCTCTGCGACAGAACCCCTCGACCCACCCCGAGAGCGGAGCCAGTTGCTCGACCATTCCCGGCGCGTTCGATCCCGACAACCCGCCGCCGTTCGACGCCAGCGAGCCAGGACCGGACGCGGTGCCCCTCGAGGAAGACCCGGCCCTCGACAGTGCGCCAGCGCCGATGGGGGAGGGGAGTCGATGACCGTGCACGGCCAGGCCGACGATGCCCAGATCGACGATGCACAGAACGACAGTGCACAGAATGACGCCGCGGAAACGGGACCCAGATCCAGGCCCAGGGCACTGCTCATCGGCTTGGCGGTGACAGCTCTCGTCCTGTCCGGCGTCCTCATCGGCGTACTGCTCACACCGGACAGCGCACGAGTGGCCGTACCGGCATCGAATTCGGTGGATGTGGGTTTCGCGCAGGACATGTCGGTCCATCACAACCAGGCGATCGAGATGTCGGCGATGGCGTTGGGACGCTCGACGGATCCGGTCATCCGGACCCTCGCCTTCGACGTGTTGACCTCGCAGCAGAGCCAAGTCGGCACGATGCAAGGCTGGTTGACACTGTGGGACAGGCCATATCTGCCCGACGGCCCGACGATGACGTGGATGACCGGGGCCAGCTCGACAGGGGGTCACCCGATGGACATGAGCGCGTCCGCGAACGACAGCGGACAGGACGCGACGTCGATGCCCGGCATGGCCAGTACCGCCGAGCTGACGGCACTTCGCCGGATGAACGCCGAAGAATTCGACGGCCGGTATCTACAACTGCTCCGCCGCCACCATCGTGGGGGAATCCCGATGGCAGAGCAGGGAGCAGCGAACGCGACAGTTCCCGCTGTCGCCGCGCTCGCGGGCTCGATCGCCTCCGCGCAAACCGCCGAGGTCGGTCAGATCGATGTCCTGCTGAGCGCACACGGGGTCTCACCGTTGCCGGAGAGCTGACGCCGATATCTAAATACTATGTTGCATAGTAATAACGATTGGGATGACCCCCATGACCGGCATCGGCACGCATGAAAAGGCGTCGAATCGTCGAGTTACTGTGCAAAGCACTCACTTTCGACGCCGAATCGATAGGCGAAACAGCGACGAATGCAGTCGAGAGTGTGACAGAAGGGGCTTGTGGTGTCGATGGGATCACGCAACACTGACCCACGGCCGACACGGCATCCACTGCGATCGTGACCGGCATTCAACGAGAAGGGTGGGGTGACCACGTGAACAACGCGGGAAAGACGACGCCGAGCGGCGGGCGACGTCGCGCATGCCGAGGTGCGCGGACATACGTGATCGTCGGTGCCGCACTCGGTGCGGTGTTCCTGCACGCCCCGGTAGCCGAAGCGAATCCGGGTCAACCGGCCGTGGAGTCCGGGGACGAGGTCGAAGGTCAGCAGACCGCCGACGCCGTCAGCCGGTTGATCCGCCTGGCCGATCGGGCCGCGACAATCGGTACCGATCCGATCGCGGTGGCAGACCTCGCAGCCTTCGCATCCTCGACGTGGGCCGCCGCCCAGGCCGGCGGCGTCATCGCGGACACCGCCGGCCCGGTGTCCGCGTCGGCAGGATGCATCGTCGACGCCATCGCCCGTGGAGTCTCGAATGCCCCGGCGCAGTCCCTGTCCTGCCTGGCCCCGTTGGCGACTCTCGACCCACTCCTGGCCCTTCGTATCGCCGCATCGCTCCAGGTCGACGCCCTCGACCCCGCAGTCCCGCATGACGGCGACCGAGGTGGGGAACAGGATCCGGTGACGGGCAACACCGGCCGCGATTCGCCCGTGCCCGGCACCACCGACACCCCTCCCGCATCCGAGACGACCGCGCCCGAAGATTCTGTTCCTGATGCAGCACAGCAGCGCGGTTCCACGTCCGGTGGCTCGGCCACCTCCCGAGGTACTGCGTCTGCTGTCGCACCCAGCAGCGGACTGGTCACCTCGAATTTCGGCACCCGAAGCGGGACACAACACGGCGGTGTCGACATCGCCGACTCACTGGGCTCACCGATCGTCGCCGCGGCCGATGGAACGGTCATCAGCGCCGGGCCCGCACAGGGCTTCGGGCTGTGGGTTCGGATCAGACACGACGATGGATCGATCACCACCTACGGGCACAACAACGGAAATTCGGTCACGGTGGGTCAGCGCGTCCGTAAGGGCGATCGGATTGCAGAGGTCGGGAACCGCGGTAACTCGACGGGTCCGCATCTGCATTTCGAGGCGACTTCTCCCGCGGGACAGAAGGTCGATCCGCAAGCCTGGCTCGGTGAGCGTGGAGCCAGAATCGGGGTGGGCACACGTGCGCGATGAATGCGCCCGATCAGGCCCTTGCCAGTAAGCGCGATCAGGCGATGAGCTCGCGGCAGTCCCCGAGCGCGGGACGGCCGCGACAGCTCAGGTCCGTTGACTGGTCTCGCTACCGATCTTTTTCAGAAAGTCGTTGTAGGCGTTGAGTTCGCTGTACCCGTCTTCTTCGGCGTGCCGGTCCGCGGCAGCCGATTCCTCCTTTTCGTCCCGGTTCCACCGAATGCAGAAGATGAGCACCACCAGCAGGGCCACCGGCTCACCGTAGGACCACGCAAGCGCCCCGGCGAGCTTCTGATCGGATACCGGATCGACACCCCACTGCGGGGGAGGGGAGGCGAACGTGGCGAGCATGGGGGTGCTCGACATCATCAGGATGACACCGAAGAACACATGCAACGGCATCTCGACGAACAGGTCGAACAACCGGCCCAGATTGCTCTGCCGAACGGGGAGGGGGCCGACGGCGAGCACAGGGATGATGAACAGCAGCCCGCTGGCGAAGAAGAAGATCTCCATCGATACGTGCCCGATGACTGTGATGGCGAGAACATCGAAGATCGACGACAGATACAGCCCGTAATAGCTGAAGAGGAACAACGGGATCGTCAGACCTGGATGTAGTGCGATGCGCCCGGCGCGGCTACGCAACCCCGTCAGCGCCGCGATCAGTACCCACCGCCCGGCTCCGTGATGAGCGGTGGCACGCAACAGAAGTCGTCCGGGCGAACCCACCACCAACAACGGTGGGATGGTCATCGACAACGTCAGATGCTGGAACATGAAGACGCTGAACAGGCTGTATCCGTAGCGTTCGACCTGCAGTCCGGTCACCAGGACCAGCGCCGCGCAGCCGAGCAGAAAACTCGCACTCCGCCACCGTGACCATGCGATACCCCGGCCGCGGATCCGGTAGAGCCCCCAGCAGTACAGTCCGGCCATGACGATGCCGGCGATCGGCAGGATCGGGAGCGGCGGAAGATCGAAGCTCAGCAACGCTGCCAGGGTCGGCGGGCCTTCCGGGGGAGTTACGGCGGCGATGTTCATCGGGCCCCTGTCATTGCTTGTCCTTGCCTCGGATCACCAACGTCAGGGCGATGGCAGCGAGACCGAGGACAGTCAGGCCCACGATGGAGAGCAGCATCATGGTGTTCTGTTTCGGTGGCCGGTCCTCGCTGGCGGACGGGTTGTTCGGATCGTAGGCCTGCGTCGGCGTGGTCGAGGGAGCCGGCGAGGTCGCACCGCCCTGCGATTGCTGTGCAGCAGCGTCCGGGCGGGTGGCGGTCTCCGCGACGTCGACCGAAAAGCCGTACGACCCGGTGATCGGGTGCCCGTCCGCGGAGGTGACGCGGTAGCCGACGGTGTACTGCCCGTTGGGTAGGCCGTCCTCGAGCAGGACCGATACGTCGGGGCCCTCGACCGTGGCCGTACCCTGCGTCCACTGAGTATCGCCAGGACCTACCACGCTGATGGTCGCGAACGATTCGTTGATGTCCTGATTGAACTTGAGGCCGACGCCGATCGGTGCGAACTCGAGCGTCACATCGGCCGGGGGGTCGGAGCTGACGAGTTCACTGTGCGCCGATGCCGGGGCCGCGGAGAACAGTGCTGTGCCGCACATGAGCACGGCGACCAGCATCCATCGTTTCACGTTCGGTTCTCCTCTGGTCGTACTGATTCTCCTTACTACTATGCGCACTAGTAGTAAGGGGGTGTGAGCCTACGGGGGTCGGTCGACCGTGTTACTTGTCGACGTCCGGCCGTTTCGATACGTCCGGTCCGGCAATCGCTTCGGTGATCACTTCCGAGGGCGCGATCGAATCCGAGTGCGGGCCACCGACGTGCTGCTCGGCGCGGATGCGTTCGACCATGTGCGGATAGTGCAGCTCGAACGCCGGCCGCTCGGAGCGGATCCGGGGCATCTCGATGAAATTGTGCCGCGGGGGTGGGCAACTGGTCGCCCACTCGAGGGAGTTACCGAAGCCCCAGGGGTCGTCGACGGTGACCACTTCGCCGTAGCGGTAGCTCTTGAACACGTTCCAGATGAACGGCAGCGTCGAGGCCCCGAGGACGAACGATCCCACGGTCGAGATCTGGTTGAGGGTGGTGAATCCGTCGGACGGGAGGTAGTCGGCGTAGCGGCGCGGCATTCCTTGGGCGCCGAGCCAGTGCTGGACGAGGAAGGTGGCGTGGAAGCCGAGGAACGTCAGCCAGAAGTGCCACTTGCCCAGTCGTTCGTCGAGCATGCGGCCGGTCATCTTGGGGAACCAGAAGTAGATGCCGGCGTAGGTCGCGAACACGACCGTTCCGAACACGACGTAGTGGAAGTGCGCGACGACGAAGTAGGTGTCGGTGACGTTGAAGTCGATGGGCGGGCTCGCCAGGAGCACTCCGGACAGTCCACCGAAGACGAACGTGATCAGGAATCCGATGGAGAAGAGCATGGGGGATTCGAGGGTGACCTGGCCGCGCCACATGGTGCCGATCCAGTTGAAGATCTTCACCCCGGTCGGCACGGCGATGAGGAAGGTCATGAACGAGAAGAACGGCAGCAGCACGGCACCGGTGGCGTACATGTGGTGCGCCCACACCGCGATGGACAGGGCGGCGATGCCGACGGTGGCGTAGATCAACCCCTTGTACCCGAAGATGGGTTTGCGGGAGAAGACCGGGAAGATCTCCGAGACGATTCCGAAGAACGGTAGCGCGATGATGTAGACCTCGGGGTGTCCGAAGAACCAGAACAGGTGCTGCCAGAGCAACGCTCCGCCGTTGGCGGGATCGAAGATGTGGGTGCCGAGTTTACGGTCGGCGAGCAGGCCCATCAGTGCTGCGGTCAGCAGTGGGAACGCCAGCAGGATCAAGATCGAGGTCACCAGGATGTTCCAGGTGAAGATCGGTAGCCGGAACATCGTCATTCCCGGTGCGCGCAGGCACACCACGGTGGTGACCATGTTGACCCCGCCCAGGATGGTGCCCAGGCCGGCGACGAGCAGGCCCACGATCCACAGGTCGGATCCGATACCGGGGGAGTAGACGGCGCTGCTCAACGGGGTGTACGCGGTCCAGCCGAAGTCTGCGGCACCGCCGGGGCTGATGAAACCTGCGGTGGTGACCAGTGCGCCGAACAGGTACAGCCAGTAGGAGAAGGCATTGAGCCGGGGGAAGGCGACATCGGGTGCGCCGATCTGCAGCGGCAGGATGTAGTTGCCGAAGCCGAAGACGATCGGGGTGGCGTAGAGCAGCAGCATGATCGTGCCGTGCATGGTGAAGAGCTGGTTGTACTGCTCGTTGGAGAGGAACTGCATTCCCGGGACCGCGAGCTCGGAGCGCATGATCAACGCCATCAGGCCACCGACGAGAAAGAACCCGAACGAGGTCACCAAGTACATCAGTCCGATGACCTTCGGATCGGTGGTGGTGACCATCGTGTGCAGGAACGACCCCTTGCGGGCCCCGCGGGGTGGATAGGGGCGAACCGCCGGCGCAGCCGGAGGAGATGTCAGCGCCGTCATGGAACCACCTTCGTGTCGCACGCGAATTACAGGACGCGTCCGCCAGCGTAACCCAAATACTATGCAGCATAGTATTTGGGGTTGTTCAGATCAGCAGGACCGCGCACGCTGCGGCGGAGACCGCGCTGAGCGAGACGACGGCCAACACGGCCGGCACGACGAGGGGCAGCACGGCGGCGGCAGCATAAGCGCCCGCTCGGGTTCGGCTCGGTGTTTGCGCGCTCGTGTCGAGGTGATGCAACCGCTCGGTGGTCGAGTCCCCGATCAGGCCCAGTGCCCACAGTGGCCGCGCAGAATGCGCCTGCGAGACCGTCGACAATGCCGAACGTACAGTGTCGGCGCTGGTGACTGCGGCCGCGGACCGGTCGGCTGCGACCTCGACCAGGACCCGTACCGCCGCGGGTGCCGCGGCGAAGAGGGGAACGCGAGGAAGCGCTTTGGCCAGGATCTCGCAGATGTTGACGATGCGGTGATGGCGCCCGCGCAGGTGGGCACGTTCGTGTGCGATCACTGCTCGCTGTTGTTCGGGATCGAGATGGGCGAGCAGGCCTTCGGTGGCCACGACGTAGCCGGGGCGACCGTCGATGCTGTAGGCCAGCGGGAGTGGGTGGTCGAGCCACATGATCGGTTCGGGTCCGGGGTCCGTGCGCGCCACGACGGCGATGACATCGCGGTGATAGTCGCGGACTTTGGACCGCGCTCGAAGCTGACGGCGAGTCGAGCGCAGGACGCGCGCCGATGCCGACGCCGCGAGGACGACCGATGCCCCGGCGACCGCTTCCCCGATCCACGGCTGGGCCGCGTGTTGCAGCGAGCCCAGGCAGCGGACGGCGAGTTCGACCATGCCCTCGGCCGGCGCATGGCCGGGCCAGAGCAACACCGCCACCGCGGATCCCACGAGAAACAGCACCCCGGCGATGCTGCCGATCCAAGCGGTCAAGGCGAGAGAGGGGCCGACGGTGCGGGTGAGTGAGGTCAGCAGCGGCGGCATGGCAACGGCCACCAGGGTCGCGGCGAGGAGTAATGCCAGTGCGACGATCACCGGTTCGCGTCCGGCAGGTTCCCCCGCAGGGCGTCCAGTTCGTCGTCGGTGACGGTTTTCGCGAAATGCATCAGCACGGCGGCCGAGTCGGTGCTGGTGTCGAGGATTTCGCGCAGCGCTTGCGAGGTGGCCTCGGCCCGAGATTGCACGGGCGAGTAGAGATAGGCGCGTGACTGCTTGGTCCGCTCGACCCACCCCTTCTCGTGGAGATGGGTCACGACGGTCAGGATCGTGGTGTAGGCGGGGTTTCTGTCGGCCATGCGTTCACGCAGGTCGTGGACCGACTGCGGTCGATCACATTGCCAGAGCACGTTCATCACCTCCGCTTCGAGATCACCGAGCCTTTTCATCGCCAGTTCTTCTTTCCTCGTCGTGTCAGGTGATATCGACTCCGCGTGCCGACAGCCACGCCGTCGGGTCGGACTTGGCACCGTCGGGTTGCCACACTTCGTAATGCAGGTGGGGTCCGGTGGATTGGCCTCGGTTGCCTACCGTAGCAATGAGCTCGCCGGCTTTCACGCGTTGACCGGCGGTGACGAGCGCCTGGTCTATGTGGCCGTACACCCCGATCGTGCCGTCGTCCTGACGAATACGCACCCACAGGCCGAACCCTTGCGCCGGCCCTGCTTCGATGACCTCACCGTCGGTCACCGATACGATCGGCGTCCCGATCGTATTGGCGATGTCGAGTCCGTAATGCGTTGTCCCCCAACGCGGCCCAGAACTGGAGGTCAATGTGCCCGACACCGGCACCACCGAGAGCGGGCGCCGCGCCTCGGCATCGCGTGCGGCGCGCTCCGCCGCCCGAACTCCCCCCTCGGCGAGTTGCTCGGTCATGCGCTGCGCGAGCCGGCCGACATCGAGATCGGGCATTTGCAACACCTGCGGGGGTGAGGCGACGACCGGGCTCGGCGGCAGGACGCCGGCGGGAGGGCTATCGATACTCGCAGCGCTGAGCGCCACACTGTCCTGCGACCCGGTGTTCGGAGACGTCGCTGCCGCGGACAGAAAGGCACCGACCGCGACCGACGCAGCGATGGCGCGGCCACCCGGCTTCGGCACCCGGCGGCGATGAAGTCCGCGGCGAGCACGTCGCGACACGGCCTGCACTACATCGCGGCCACCGTCGCCGTGTGTCGTCTCGTCCGGACCGGCCACGTGCACCCACATCGACGCGGCAGTGTCCGCGGCCGCGGTGTCCCAGGCGGCGCTGACCGCGTGAGCGGGTACATCCGGTGCGGGCGTCTGCGCCGAAGGCGTGTGCTCGTCCTGCGACCGATTGTCGGAGTACACGGTCTCGGCGGGCGACTCGGTCACGAAACGCGAGGGTGCGAACCCGGCGTGTCGATGACGGGGGTGATCGATGAGCGCCGTCGGCCTGTTGCCGACGGGCATCGAGACCGCGACGCCGGGTGCCGGCGCTGCGTAGTCGTCGTCGATCGGATCGGGTGTGCGGTGTCGGGCCAAGATCACAATCCTTGGTGGCTACGAGGCCGTGGCCTCGCTCGAGATAACGAAATGGTGACGGTCAGGCCACAGGTTACTACTATCGAGCATAGTTTTTCCATCCCACTCGACCCGGATTCGTCCGTACCGCTGGTCACGGTCCTCGGAGGACATCCCGCCGGGCTACGACATCCCGCCGGGCTACGACATCCGCACCGGAACAGGGCTGGGCGTTTCGGGTATCAGGGGTGATCGCGCCGAGAGGACAGGCCACCGAGCATGGTGTTGTACGCCTCGAGTTCGGTATCACCTTGATCGTCGACTCGGCGGTCTCGTTGCCGTGCCGCGCTCTCGTCGGCCGCCGACCACCGGACCGCGGCGAGAACCGCGGCAGCGAGCAACGGCAACTCCCCGATGCCCCACGCCAGAGTGCCGCCGCGCCGCTGGTCGGCCAGCAGGTCTGCGTTCCAGTCCAGACGCAGTCCGCTGTAGAAGCTCGCTCCGAGCGCGGTCTCGAGATCGATCGTCACGACGAGGAAGAATGCGAACCCGGCCAATGCGGTGATACTCGCGAGCAACTTCGTCAGTCCCGCGATCGGTCTCGGTACCGGGTCTTCGCCGACCGTGCCCCAGAACATCACCATCCCGACGGTCAGGAACCAGCCCTTCATCACCATGTGTGCCACATGCGAGTCGGCGACGGTGTCGAACAGTCCGCCGGGGTAGAGCAGGTAGAAGCTGCTCAGGAACACCGTGGTGCTGACCCACGGGTGTATCGCGATCCGGGCTGCTCGGCTCTGCCATGCAGCCCGGAGCCATTCGCGCGAGCCCGGTGCTTCGGCGGCCGACGCGGTCGGCAGGACCGAGGCGAACAAGGTTGCCGGTCGGCCGAGGACCAACAGCAACGGCACGGCGACGGCGACCGCGGTCAGTCCCGCCATGTGCACGCTGAACATCGCCGGGCTGTAGAACCCGACCCCGGACGAGGTCGCCACGAGCAGCACCGCAGTACCCGCCAACCAGCTCGCTGTCCACCGCCGCCGCCATGACAGGCCTGCCCGCCGACGGCGCCGCACGGCCACCAGATACAGGACGGCCGCGATCACCGCCGCGGAGCCGAACACCAGGTCGAAACGCCACTCGAACGCCAACCGCGCAGCGGTGGGCGGGCCGTCCAACACGTAGCCCAAGGCCTCTTCGTGCGCCTGGGGCAGCGAGGTGTCCTGCGGCGGGGGCGGGGGAGTGCGGCCCAGTGCGACCGCCAGGCCCACGGTGGTGACGAGAACGAGGGTCTCGATCATCGACAACGTGATCAGGGATCTGCGCCTCGCGGGGTCGTGAGCCAGAGCGCGGACCGTTCGTCGTCGCTGTATCCACCCGAGGGTCCCCACGATCGCCAGAGCTGCGATCTTCGCCAGTATCAGAGCGCCGTACGTCGAATCCCACAGCGACGTCACGGGCACTCGCACGGCAGCGTTGACCACTCCGGAGACCGCCATGATCACGAACGCGACCAGAGCGAGCGTCGAGTAGCGGCGGGTCGCGACGGCAAGGTGCCCACCTCCGCGCAGCGCATGAGCGAGAAGTGCGAGGAGTCCGCCCACCCACAGCGCGGCAGCGAGGATGTGCAGGATCAACGAGTTCGTCGCGATGTCGTGATTGCCGCCGGTCGAGGAGTGGCCGGTGACCGCGCGCGGGATCAACGCGAGCATCGACAGGGCGAACAAGGCGGGGGTCCATCGATGCCGCAACACCGCCGCGCATGCTGCGGCGGTGATCGCCGCGACCGCAGAGGTGATGGCCCATGCAGTGGAGGCCTCGACATCGCCGATCGCACCGAGGAACTGCACCGGTTGCGCTGCAACGGATCCGACAGGTTGACCCGAGGCGTCCGAGAGTGTCAGCGGCACCAACGCCGCCGCGCACACCGCCCACACTGCGGAGGCCTTCGCCGCGGTGCGGACGGCTACGTACCCGTCGATGTCGAGCACACCCGACCTCTGAGGCGGAACGAGAAATGCCGCGAGGAGCAGCGACCCCGCCGCCACGACGGCAGCCACCTCGCCGATCGCGGTCAGTGCCGGGATCCCGTACGTGGTGATCGGGCCCGGATCGGGCAGACCCAACAGCACGAGCGCTTGCGACGTCGACATCGCTGCGAGCAGTGCAGCGACCACCGCGGCAATCGCTGCGCACAGCACCATCACCTGCGATCCGGAGCGTCGATCCACTGCGCCGCGGGTCGAATGGGCCGCTTCGGTGGCCATGGTGTGCGCCTCTTCCCGGTGGATCGTGTTTCCGGCATGGGCGCGAGGCAGTCCGACCTGCGCCGACAATGAACTACTACGAATGATAGTTGTACGAGTCCGGGCAGCCACCGCCGGATGATCCTTCAACACTTGCATGTATGCGCATATCGCAATATGTTGTCGTTCTGCGGATCTGACACGACGAAGGAGCAACGATGGGGCACGGACATGGCCACGGGATAGAGCCGGGTTCACCGGCCAGCGCGTCCGGTAAGCACCTCGGGCGACTGTGGATCGCTGTCGGTCTGGGGGCGGTCACCCTGGTGACGCAGGTCGTCGTCGGCCTGTCCACCTCGTCGCTGGCGTTGCTCTCCGATTCCGCACACGTGTTCACCGACGTGTTCGGGGTGCTGATGGCGATCGTGGCGATCACACTCGCACAGCGACGATCGACCAAGGCTGCCCGCACGTTCGGGCTCTACCGAGCCGAGGTGTTCGCCGCATTGTTCAATGCACTTCTGCTGTTCGGTGTGGCCGGTTGGATTCTCTACGAAGCCGCGCAACGCATCACGAATCCGCCCGAGGTCCCCGGCGTCCCGGTGATGGCGGTGGCCACCCTCGGGCTCGTGATGAACCTCATCGCGTTCGTCCTGCTGCGCAGCGGCGCCAAGGACAGCCTCAATGTTCGGGGTGCGTATCTCGAGGTGATGGCGGACATGCTCGGCTCGATCGGCGTACTGGTCAGCGGACTGGTCACCGTCCTGTTCGGGTGGCGGTACGCCGACCCGGTCATCGCGGTCGCCATCGGCGTGTTCGTCCTGCCACGCGCGTTCAACCTGGGCCGTCACGCCGTACGAATTCTGCTGCAACATGCTCCGGCGGGCATCGATGTCGCCGCCGTGGAAAGGGCCCTGACCGATGTCGACGATGTCGAAGAGGTGCACGATCTGCACATATGGACACTGACGTCGGGGATGGAGGTCGCGTCGGCGCATCTGACGGTCGCCCCGGAGGCCGAGACACCGCGGGTGCTCGCTGCAGCGCAGCAGGTTCTCCGCAACGAGTTCGGTCTCGAACACGCCACTGTGCAGGTCGAACCCCGGGAAGGCGAAGGCCGGTGCCGAGAGGTCAATTGGTAGGCAGGTCTCGACCCGGTGCGCGATCGGCACGCTGTGCTGTCGTCGACACGGCAGCGATGTACCGAACCGGCACCCGTCGGGTGGGGGCACAGAGTGGGTCCTCGAGTGCCGCACATCGGCCCGGTCGAGACCGTTCACCCCGAACCCGTCCACCTCGCATGTTCGCGCCCGGTGATGGATCAGTCGACGGTGAGGGTATCGACGGTTCTGGTCACGGCACGGTTCGGCAGTGGCTCGGTGGCGGGGCTGCGCATGACCGCCCCGTCGGTGATCGAGAACGCACTGTTGTGGCAGGGGCACTCGATCGTGCCGTTGCGAACTCGGTTCACTGTGCACCCTCGGTGAGAACAGATAGCCGAGAAGGCCCGGAAGATACCGGGTTCCGGTTGGGTGACGACGACCTGCCGGTCGGCGAGCACGATTCCACCGCCGACAGGAACATCGTTCACCGACAAGGTGACGGGACCGTCGGAAGCGGTGTCCTCACCGGACGGGGCTTCGCCGACGCTGCATCCGGCGGCAGTCAGGCACGCTGTAGCGCAGCTCGTAGCGAGAAAAATACGGCGCGGTAGCGCCGGGATGTCCTCGCTCATACAGCAGGCTCCCCTCGGTACGCCTCGGTGAGCGAGAGGCGACGATCGCGTGTCGGTGGTTGTAGTCGACTATGTTTCGAGCAGTTCCGGTGTCGATCACCCTCACTGTTCGAGCGGATCAGCATGATTGTCCTGTCGCGAATGTATGTGCACTGCAGGGCATTCGATTCGAACGCCGAGATATCTCATGCACGTTCACGATCCGGCGCTGTCGGGCACTGCGGGCAGAGGGGCAACCCTTGTGCCCTCTCGCGTGCCAGTGCCGCCCCGATCATCAGCACCACCCCGCAGGTGATGTAGATGTCGGCGAGGTTGAATGTCGGCCACCAACCGGTGTGAAAGTAGTCCGTGACCGCACCGTCGACAAGCCGGTCCAGAACGTTGGACAGCGCGCCGGCGAGGATCAACGCCAGCGCCACCGTGGTCCACTGCTCCCCGTGCCGCAATGCCGTTAAGTTAGCGGCACGCGGAGGCGCAACCGAGGAGGGTGCTTCTCGTGACGCCCGTGATGGTGCGAACGTTTGGTGTTGTGGAATG
>NZ_JBFBKN010000035.1:0-38620 GCF_040702225.1 Rhodococcus sp. NPDC080181 | reverse complement strand
ATGGCCCGCCTCAAATACGACACCCGCACCCAGCAATACCGCGACCGACGACTCGCTGAAGGCAAGAGCAAACGCGACATCATCCGCTGCCTCAAACGAGCCGTCGCCCGCGAAATGTTCCAACTTCTCACCCAGAAAACTGCCACTTGACACTCATAGGAGCATCACATGGGGTCAGCGCAGCGCTGCCGCGGCCAGGACCATGTTTCTCAACGACTGCTCGACCTCGGCCGGGCCTCGTGTCTTCAGTCCGCAGTCCGGATTGACCCAGAGCCGTTCGAGGGGAACTGCCTCGGCCGCCGCGCGGAGCGACTCGGTGATCTCGGCAACCGTCGGAACTCGCGGCGAATGGATGTCGTAGACACCGGGTCCCACGTCGAGTGCGAAGCCGACCGCAGTGAGGTCGTCGAGCACCTCCATGCGCGAGCGTGCGGCCTCGATGGACGTCACGTCGGCGTCCAGGGCGACGATGGCGTCGATGACCTCACCGAACTCGGAGTAGCACAGGTGCGTGTGGATCTGTGTCGCGTCGTCGACGCCGGACGTCGCGATCCGGAACGAGCGGACGGCCCAATCCAGATACGCTGCAGTGTCTTTCGAGCGCAGCGGTAGCAGTTCGCGGAGCGCGGGCTCGTCCACCTGGACGATGCGGATCCCCGCCGACTCCAGGTCGATCGTCTCGTCTCGAATCGCCGAGGCGATCTGAGCTGCCGACTCGGCCGCCGGGATGTCGTCTCGGACGAACGACCACGCGAGAATGGTCACCGGACCGGTCAGCATGCCCTTGACCGGTTTGTCGGTCAGTGACTGCGCGTACGTCGCCCATTCCACCGTCATCGGTGCCGGGCGGGAGACGTCGCCGTACAGGATCGGTGGTCGCACGCACCGTGACCCGTACGACTGCACCCAGCCGTTGGCGGTCACGACGAAACCGTCGAGTTGCTCGGCGAAGTACTGCACCATGTCGTTTCGTTCGGGCTCGCCGTGGACGAGCACGTCCAACCCCAGACGCTCCTGCAGTGCAACGACATCGGCGATCTCCGCGCGCATCTGCCGCACGTACTCCGGCTCGTCGACGGTGCCGCTGCGCAGCGCCGCCCGCGCGCGGCGGATCGTGCTCGTCTGTGGGAAGGAGCCGATGGTCGTCGTCGGCAGAACAGGGAGCGAGAGATGCTCGGCCTGCACGACGCGGCGGACGTCTCCTGGGCTGCGGTCACGGCCGGCAGCGCTGTTCACACGCGCACGGATTGTCGGATCGTGCAGTCGTGCATCGTGTCTCCGCGAATCCAGAGCCGCGCGGGCCGACTCGAATCGGCCCGACACGAATCGATCGGTTTCCCCGGCTGTTCCGCCCTGGAGTGCGCGCGCGAGCACCGAGACCTCGGTGATCTTCTCGTTCCCGAACGCCAGCCACGACCGCAGTGTCGGTTCGAGCTGAGGTTCGGCGTCCAACGAATAGGGAACGTGGAGCAGCGAGCACGACGACGACACCGCCACTGCGCGCGCATGTCTGCCGACCTCGTACAGTGTCTCGAGCGCGGCGTCGAGATCGGTGCGCCAGACATTGCGTCCGTCGACGACGCCGGCCACGACGAGCATCGTCGAGGTAGCGCGAGTAGCTGCAAGTTGCTCGGCCACACCAGGAACGGTCAGATCGACGGCCAGGCCATCGATCCCGGTGGACGCCACTGCGGGCAGTGCGTCGCCCAGGTCGCCGAAGTAGGACGCCAGCAGAATGGCCGGGCGGGTCTGCGAGGCTGCGAGTTGGTGGAAGCATCGGGTCGCCGCTGCGACGGTCTCGTCGTCGAGATCGCGCACCAGCGCCGGTTCGTCGATCTGGACCCACTCGGCTCCGGCTGCGGCGAGGAGTTCGAGCAGACGGGCGTAGAGCGGTATCAGTTCGTCCACTCGTCCCAGCAGCGAATCGGAGGAGCCGACGGACTTGGACAGCAGCAGGAAGGTGATCGGTCCGATGATCACCGGACGTGCCGGGATACCCAGTGCGCGAGCCTCGTTCACCTCGCCGAGCACCTTGTTCGGGTGCAGGGAGAACGTGGTCTCCGGCGAGATCTCGGGCACGAGGTAGTGGTAATTGGTGTCGAACCATTTGGTCATTTCGAGCGGGACGATGGTCTCGGTGCCGCGGGCCGCGGCGAAGTACCGATCGAGTTCGCCTTCGACCGCCTCGACTCGCGGTGGCAACGCTCCGAGGAGGGCCGCAGTGTCGAGCATCTGGTCGTAGTACGAAAAGGTGTTCACGGGAACGGAATCGAGCCCGGCTGCGAGTGTGCGCCAGTCGTTCTCGCGAAGATTCTTCGCGACCGATTCGAGGGCCTCGGCATCGAGCTTTCCGGCCCAATAGGATTCGACGGCTTTCTTCAGTTCTCGGTTGGGTCCGATGCGAGCCGAACCGAGCACGGTGGCGGTGAAATCGTTGTTCACAGTTGATCTCCAGGGTGACTACACGTGGGTGGTGCACCGTCTTCACGGGCGCGCAGATCCCGGTGAGCCCTGACCACAGCCGTACCAGGCTTACGCGCCCATTCCACGAGGCGGTGAACCGCTGCACACGGCGTGCACAGCACAGAGGGCAGGTATTCGGACTTGCAGGCGCGCGGACGAAGAGCCCACTCCTACTGGCCGTCGCTTCCCGAAGAGGCTTCTTCAGTGCGTGATGACGGCGGTCGTTCCTGCATACCGCTGCGGGACAGTCCCGGATTCTCACCGGGTTCCCTCTCGCGATGCGCCGTGACTGCACGCACCGCTCGACGCCGAGGTGAACTTCGGGGCTCCTCATGACCACCTGGCGAACCGACTGCAGGGACGAGCATAGATGCAGCACGGGAGAGTCTGTTACGGTGCTCTTCATGCAGCGCACGTATTTCTGGTTTAGCAGGCCGGCCCCGGGTGGGTCAGCCAGCGACGCCATGCGCTGACCCTCCACCCCACGAGCCGGATACAGACCGGCTCGAAGTGCGCGTGGAGCATGCAGAGCCGGCCTGGGAACAGGAAACCCTCTCATGACGCTCTCCCTCGACACCCCGTCACTCGACGATCAGCGCACGATCAGCATCAGTCCGCTGGTCGCGCCGTCGGTCGTACGCCGCGAGCATGCGGTGGACGACGCGATCTCGGCGAGTGTTCGTACCGGACGCTCCGGTGTCGTCGACATTCTCGTCGGCCGTGACGACCGTCTGATCGTCGTGGTCGGCCCGTGTTCGGTGCACGACACCGACGCTGCCCTCGACTACGCCCGACGCCTCGCCGCCACGGCAGCCGAGCTGGGCGATCGACTGCACATCGTCATGCGGGTCTACTTCGAGAAGCCGCGGACGACGCTCGGCTGGAAGGGTCTGATCAACGATCCGCACCTCGACGGCAGCTTCGACATCAACGAAGGTCTTCGAGTGGGACGCCAGTTGCTGCTGGACATCTCGGCGCTCGGCCTTCCCGTCGGCTGCGAATTCCTCGACCCGATCACCCCGCAGTACATTGCGGACCTGGTCAGCTACGGTGCCATCGGAGCACGGACCGCAGCCAGCCAGGTGCACCGGCAGCTGTGCAGCGCCTTGTCGATGCCGGTCGGCATCAAGAACTCGACCGAAGGTGACATTCAGGTCGCCGTGGACGGAACCCGCGCCGCCGCGGCGAGCCACGTCTTCCCCGGAACCGATCTCGACGGCAAGGCGGCCTTGATCAGGACCGTCGGAAACCCCGATTGCCACGTCATCCTGCGCGGCGGCGTCGACGGACCGAACTACGACGCCGAGTCCGTGGCCGATACCGTTGCCCGCCTGCGTAAGTCGGGGTTGCCGGAGCGAGTTGTCATCGATGCCAGCCACGGCAACAGCCGTAAGGACCACAACAAGCAGGTGGACGTCGTCACCGACGTGGCCACCAGGGTCGCGGCCGGCGAGCACGGAATTGTCGGGCTGATGCTCGAGAGTTTCCTCGTCGCAGGGCGTCAGGACCTCGAAATCGGCCACCGCGACGAGCTCGTGTACGGCCAGTCCATCACCGATGCATGCCTCGACTGGGACACGACGGCAACGCAATTGGCCACTCTCGCGGCGGCCGTCGAGACGCGTCGGGCCTCGAACGCCGCGCGCTGACGCGTCGTGCGTTACCGAACCCCGCGCGGTCGAAATTGCACGCTGATGCGTGGGCCGACCGCGCGGGTCGATTTGGGAATTGCATGCTCCCAGGTCCGTTGACAGGACCCGCCCATCACCACCAGGTCGCCGTGACCGAGGGTGAATTTCAGAGAGGTCCCGCCGCCGCGGGGACGGAGCATGAGTTGTCTTGTAGCACCGAGCGATACGATCGCCACCATCGTGTCCTCGGTGGCGCTGCGGCCGATGTTGTCGCCGTGCCAGGCGACGCTGTCGGACCCGTCGCGGTAGTAACACAGTCCCGCGGTGGCGAACGACTCCCCGAGCTCGCTTCGGTAGTGGTCGTCCAGTGCATCGCGGGCCTCGTACAGTGCCGCATGCGGCCAGTGCTCCCGCTCGGCGTAGTACCGAACCAGGCGCGGCACATCGACCACGCGGTCGTACATCTGCCTGCGTTCGGCGCGCCAGTCGACGTCGGTGACCAGCGAATCGAAGAGGTCGCTGTCGGACAACCAGCCCGGCCGCACATCGACCCAGGCACCGAGCGTCAGCTCGCGGCGGGTGACGGACTGCAGCGACCCGACGCCACCGTCGTCGTCACCGAACAGCGAACCTTGCATCGCGAGCGACATGACTCGACTGTATCGAACAGGTGTTCCCATTGCCAGCTCCCGGCGGTATCGTTCTCGCATGGGTTACCGATTTCAGGTCGTCGTGGACAGCGTCGACCCGCATGCGCTCGCGGCATGGTGGGCACAGACTCTCGGCTGGCAGGTCGAACCCAGCAACGAGGAGTTCATTCGCGAGATGGTTGCGGCAGGCCACGCCCGAGAGGAGGACACAACCGTGTTCGACGGCGTTCTGGTGTGGCGAGCAGGCCAGGGCATCACCGATCCGGAATCTCCGGGCACCCCGCGGGTGCTTTTTCAGGCGGTACCCGAATCGAAGTCCGTGAAGAACCGACTCCATCTCGACGTTCGTGTCGGTGACGGACGCGAGGCGGTGGTGACCGCACTCGAAGGTCGAGGCGCGTCGGTACTGCATCGCGGGCAGCAAGGGCCCAGCACCTGGATCACCATGACCGATCTCGAGGGCAACGAGTTCTGCGTCAGCTGATCGCGCTGAGCTCTATCGATACGCGCCGGGAGTTTGGCCGGTCCAGCGCTTGAAGGCTCGGCGGAATGCGCTCGGTTCGGAGAAGCCCAGGCGGGCCGAGATGTCGTCCACGCTGTCGCCGCGGCTCAACCCCGAGATGGCCGCGTCGCGCAGAACCTCCTCGCGGAGCTGATTGATGGAAGTGCCTTCCTGGCGAAGAACGCGGCGCAGATGCGGCGGGCTGATGTTGAGCATGGCCGCAATCTCTTCGGTAGCCGGCGTACCGCCTCTGAATCCGGTCTCCAGGGCTCTTCGGACCTGACTCGACGCAGTGCTGTCGTAGTCCCTCGACGAGAACAGCAGGTTGGGTGACTCCGCGAGGTACTCGGCCAGTGTCGCCTCGGTCTGCACTATCGGGGCGCGCATGAGCGCGGTGTCGAATTCCAGTGCGGCGCGGTCGGATCCGAACTGCACATGAGTTCCGAATATGGTGTCGTACATCTTCCCGGCCTCGGGCCCGGGCAGTGCATAGGGCAACTGAACCGACAGGAGTTTGACCCGGTTACCGATCAGCCACGCCGCGAACCGATGCAGCAGAATCAACAGGAAGTCGGTCAGCAATCGCTCGGCGAGCTCGTTCGCTTCGGGGCTGAGGTCGGTCGTGGCTTCGACGTGCACCGTCAGGACCGTCGACTGCTCCGTTCGATCCAGCGTCATCGGTTTCACCGGAATGAGCACGCGCATGGTCTCGGACATTCGAATCAGCGCTGCCCACAGGTTCTCCGTGTGTATCAACGTCTGACACACCACCCGAAAACTGCCGCGCCGCACGGGAACTGCGGCGAGTCCGAAGAGTTCGTCGCCGGTCATCGCCCAGACGGCCTGGGTGAACGCGGTGACCTGTCGGGTGGTGAGCCGCTCCGCCGGGTCGTCGAGAATGGTGGTTCCGATCCCGGCCATCGACAACGGGTACGTCAGGTCCACTCCGCCGTTGGCCGCGAGGTCGACGGCTTGCCTGACGAAGTACGCCGGAATCGTCGGTTGCGCAGTCACAATCGCCGTAACCTCTCGGCGGCATCGGCGAGCACGTGGTCCTGCTTGCAGAAAGCGAAGCGCACCAACGAATTCCACGGCGCGGGCTCGTCGACGAAGGCAGTCACCGGTACCGCGGCGACGCCCACGAGATCGGGCAGGGAGCGACAGAACTCGTACGCATCACCGCGGCCGATCGGTGCGATATCGGCGCACACGAAATACGTTCCGGCGCTGTGCTTGACGTCCGCACCCGCCTCGGTCAACGCCGCGGACAGCGTGTCTCGCTTGTGCTGCAGACCGTCGCGCATGGCGGCGATCCACGCCTGCTCGTGACCGAGTGCGTACGCGACGGCGGGCTGGAACGGGGTGCCGCCGACGAAACTCATGAACTGCTTGGCGGCGCGCACCGCATCGATCAGCTCTTTCGGTCCGAGCGCCCACCCGGTTTTCCAGCCGGTGGCGTTGAACGTCTTCGCGGCACTGGACACGGTGACGGTTCGCTCGAACATGCCCGGCAGCGTCGCGATCGGGGTGTGCACACCGTCGTCGAAGATCAGATGCTCGTACACCTCGTCGGTGAGCACGAGCAGGTCGTGGGCGATCGCGATCTCGGAGATACGGATCATCGTCTCGCGATCGAACACGGTGCCGGTGGGATTGTGCGGCGAGTTGACGATCAGCATGCGCGTTCGCGGCCCTACGGCGCGTTCGAGGGCGTCGGTGTCGACGGTCCATCCGTTGCTGTCGGTGACCAGGGGTACGGCCGTGCGAGTGGCTCCGGCCAACGCCACAGCGGCCGCATAGGAGTCGTAGAACGGCTCGATCAACAGCACGTCGTCGCCCGCCTCGATCAAGCCGAGCAGCGTCGCCGAGATGGCCTCGGTGGCACCCACGGTCACGAGAATCTGCGAATCGGGGTCGTACCGAAGTCCGAACCGGGCGAGCCGGTCATCGGAGATGGCTGCGCGCAGCACCGGCATCCCCGGGCCGGGGGAGTACTGGTTGAGACCGTTCGCGATGGCGTCACGCGCGGCCTCGAGCATGGCCGACGGTCCGTCCGTGTCCGGGAATCCCTGCCCCAGATTGACGGCGTTCTTCGCCACCGCGAGCGCGGTCATCTCGGCGAAAATGGTCGATGCGAACGGGCGCAACCGGGTCACTGTGCGCGACGGCAACATCTCGGACATTCCTGCAGCGTAGTTCACACAGCCGGCGCGAGCGTCGGACCTGCGTCTGTACTGTGCCTGTCATGCGATTCGGAATGTTCGTGCCTCAGGGTTGGCGGCTGGATCTGGTCGGGATCGATCCGGCCCAGCAGTGGAGTGTGCTGCGCGAGCATGCCGTTGCCGCCGAAGCCGGACCGTGGGAATCACTGTGGGTCTACGACCACTTCCACACCGTTCCTGTCGCGACGGACGAGGCGACGCACGAGGCCTGGTCGCTGATGTCCGCACTGGCCGCGTCCACCTCGCGTATCCGACTGGGTCAGATGTGCACTGCGATGTCCTACCGCAACCCCGCCTATCTGGCGAAAGTTGCTGCGACAGTGGACATCATCTCCGGCGGTCGGGTCGAGATGGGTATCGGCGGCGGTTGGCACGAGCACGAGTTCCGCGCCTACGGCTACGGATTTCCCTCTGCCGGTGAACGATTGGGCCGCCTCGACGAGGGCGTACAGATCTTCAAACAAGCGTGGACCACCGGCGAGGTGTATCTCGACGGCAAGCACTACGAGATCGACGGTGCCGTGGTGCGCCCACTGCCCCTGCAGGAGGGCGGCATCCCACTGTGGATCGCCGGTGGCGGCGAAAAAGTGACACTGAAGATCGCAGCGAAATACGCGAACTACACCAACTTCGATGGAACCCCTACCGGTTTCGCCGCCAAATCGGCTCTGCTGCGCGATCATTGCGCAACCGTCGGCACGGACTTCGACGCCATCGTCCGCTCGGCCAACTACAACGTGGCCATCGGCTCCACGGAGGCCGAGGTGCAGGAGCGGTTACGCGCTCTCGAGGCTCGACTGACCGAACACGTCGGAGCCGAGAAGGCACACGAGGCATTGGGCGCATACCGCGGAATGCCCGCCGTCGGAACACCCGAGCAGATCGTCGAGAACCTCACCGAACTGCAGCAGCAGGGCATGACGTACGGAATCTTCTACTTCCCGGAAGCCGCCTACGACCGCTCCGGCATCGAACTCTTCGAGCGCGAGGTCATCCCGGCTCTTCGGTAGGTCGTTCCGCAGGCTCCACTCCCGGCTCTTCGGTAGGCCGCGTCAGGTCCTCGGGCAGATCGGCGGGGTCGACGAGCAGCTGCTGGTTCTTGGCCTTGCGTACCTTCTCCGACAGTCCGATGTTGGCGTGCAGCAGTGCCCATTCGCCCTCGGTGATCTCGGCGGCGGCGCGTGCCAGGACGGCCGCGTCGGTGGTGCCCCAGGCGATCGGCATCGCCGACACCAGCTGCCAGGTGCGTCCACCGGTGTTACGGCCGCGATCGGCGAGCACCGACACCGCAGGCACCTCGGCACCGCGTTCGACGGCGTGGCCGGGCAGCGCACGGACGACGCGCGTGATCAGGACGTAGTGCGGCTCGTCGACTCCTGGTTTCGCGACATCGACCAGCGACAGCAACGTCGCGCCGCTCGGCATCGTCTCGGCCACCACCGCCGGAACCAGATCGCCCCGGGTGTAGAGCGATTCGATGGACCCCATCTTCTTCGGTGCCCACACCATGACCCACAGGGACGTCGCCGCCCCGATGCAGAACACGCCGCCGAGGATGTACGACCACGGCGTCGCGATCCAGAAGAACCAGATCCCCAGTGCCAGCAGGACCGCTGCCGTGAGCGCCGCGGACATCCGCAGCCGGCGAAGTTCGGTGAACGTCTCGTTGACCGACTTCGCGTGGGCTACGTCTACAGGGAACTCGAATCGGCGCACACTGCTATTCCTAGCATGCCGCCGATCCCGACACGAAGCGTCAGATTGCCGGGCCGAGCAGGTCGTCGGCGTCGGTGATGCGGTACGCGTATCCCTGTTCGGCGAGGAACCGCTGCCGATGCGCGGCGTATTCGGCGTCGAGGGTGTCGCGCGAGACCACCGAGTAGAAGTGCGCCTGACCACCGTCGTGTTTCGGCCGAAGCAATCGGCCCAGTCGCTGGGCTTCTTCCTGCCGGGAGCCGAACGTTCCCGAAACCTGGACTGCCACCGACGCTTCGGGAAGGTCGATCGAGAAGTTCGCCACCTTGCTCACCACCAGAGTCTGGATCTCACCCTTGCGGAAGGCGTCGAACAGCACCTCGCGTTCCTTGTTCTTGGTCGAGCCCTGGATCACCGGCGCGTTCAGGGCTTCACCGAGTTCGTTCAGCTGATCGAGGTACGCGCCGATCACCAACGTTGGAGCATCTTGGTGTTTCGCCAGAATGGACTTCACGACGGCGATCTTGGTGTGCGCCGTCGAGCAGAGCTTGTAGCGCTCCTCGGGTTCGGCGACCGCGTACGACATGCGCTCGGCGTCGGTGAGGGTGACGCGCACCTCGATGCACTCGGCCGGTGCGATCCACCCCTGCGCCTCGATGTCCTTCCAGGGCGCGTCGTAGCGCTTCGGCCCGATCAGCGAGAAGACGTCGCCCTCGCGTCCGTCCTCGCGGACGAGCGTGGCCGTCAAGCCGAGTCGACGCCGTGACTGCAGGTCGGCTGTCATGCGGAACACCGGTGCGGGAAGCAGGTGTACCTCGTCGTAGATCACCAATCCCCAGTCGCGGGAATCGAACAGCTCCAGGTGCTTGTACTCACCCTTGGTTCGACGGGTGATGACCTGGTACGTGGCGATTGTCACAGGGCGGATCTCTTTGCGCTCGCCCGAATACTCGCCGATTTCCTCCTCGGTGAGCGACGTGCGAGCGATGAGCTCGCGCTTCCACTGCCTGCCGGCGACGGTGTTGGTGACCAGGATCAGCGTGGTGGCCTTGGCTCTGGCCATCGCCGCCGCACCGACCATGGTCTTACCCGCACCACACGGCAGCACGACGACGCCGGAGCCGCCGGCCCAGAACGAATCCGCGGCCATCTCCTGGTAGTCGCGCAGCGTCCACTTGCCACCCTCGGTATCGAGCTCGATCGGGTGCGCTTCGCCGTCGACGTAGCCGGCGAGGTCCTCGGCGGGCCAGCCGATCTTGAGCAACATCTGCTTCACGTGGCCGCGTTCGCTCGGATGCACGATGACCGTGTCCTCGTCCACCATCGCGCCGAGCATGGGCGCAATCTTCTTGTGCCGCATCACTTCGGTGAGCACGGCGCGGTCCAGGCTGATCAGCACTAGACCGTGGACCGGGCTCTTGACCAACTGCAACCGGCCGTATCGGGCCATCGTGTCGACGATGTCGACCAGCAACGGCTGCGGTACCGCATAGCGCGAGAAGTTGACCAACGCGTCGACCACCTGCTCGGCATCGTGACCGGCAGCGCGCGCGTTCCACAGCGCCAGCGGGGTGATGCGGTAGGTGTGCACGTGCTCGGGCGCACGTTCGAGCTCGGCGAACGGTGCGATCGCCGCCCGCGCTGCGCCCGCGAGTTCGTGATCGACCTCGAGCAACAGCGTTTTGTCGGACTGGACGATCAGCGGGCCGTCGGTCACGGTTCCTCCTAGAGACTTCTGCTGCGCCCGAAAGAGCGCAACTTCTCCATTGTCCACAGGTAGGGGCCCGCGTGCACGTGAGCAGTGACTCAGTCCACCAAGGCGACGGAGGTGATGCGGTGCAGAGTGAACCGCCGCACGCCCCCGGTGGCGGGGTCGAATGCGTCGAGTTGACCGCCACCGATGCTGATCGGATCGACGATGCGGTGGGTCGCGACGCCCTGTGCGTCGACGTACCCGATGCTGACGCTGCGCTTGACCTTCGCTGCTGTCTGCAGCAGCGTCATCGTCGCGGTGCTGCTCGCGCGAGATCCGTCGGCGCGCACCACCGCACCGCCGTTGCCCGCAGCGCGGTCGGCGGCTCGCATTCCGCGTACCAACGACCCGAGCTGCTCGTCGGTGGGAACGGCCGGGGTACGGAAGGTCTGGCGCGGCCGCCGCGCCGACACCCGGGAGCCGCGGGCTCGAAGATCGACGATGGTGCCGGACGAGTCTTCACCCGCGGGCGCGAATCCGGCCCCGGCGAGTACCGACAGCACCTCGGCCAGGGGTGCCTGGGAGATGGCGACGGTCGGGGCGAGGGCGCGCAGGGCGAGCGACTCGGCGGCCGGAGAGGCCATCACCTCGGCGAGCAACGCCGGATCCTCGCACCGGACGAACGACGCGGCCACGCCGGCGCGTAGCCGGCCGTGACGCCTGGCCACGTCGTCGATCAGATACGTCAGGGCCTGCGGAACCGGAGTGCGGGAATGGGTCGCGAACAACGAATGCAACTCCGAGGCCGTCAGGCCCACGTCGAGGGCCCGGCGCAGGCTCGTGTCGCTGATGCGATACATCGTCGCGGCACCCGCCGACTCGACGTCGGCGACGAGCGCGATCCGATCCTGCAGATCCGGTTCGAGCGGTCCCGGTGCCACCAGCGTCAGGTCGGCCTGCACCAACACGTAGTCGATCGGTTCGGGGAGTGCCGCGCGCATGTCGGCCTCGGCATTACCGTCGTGCAGCAGCGAGCGTCCCGGCGTCGACATCGCGCCGCGCGCGACCACTCCCAACGCGGTCGCCTCGGCGATCACGTGCCCGACGGGTGTCACGCCGAACCGTCCGGACCACCGGGGTCGACGCCACGTCAGTGTGCGGGTGAGGTCGGTGGGCGTCGCGGCGTGTCCACTGCCGAGCTCGGCCAGCAGCTCCAGGATCATGCGACGGTCGCGGGGCGCGGCAGGCGAGCGGACTTCGTCGGACAACGCAGCGATGGGCTTGTCGTTGGGGTCACGCATGCCGATCACCCACGGGGCTCGCGGCGTCTCGAGCCAGGCGGAGGCGAGAGTGTGCCAGCGGGCGGCCGGGGCGGCAGCGAGCCACGCGTCGACGGCGGGCGTCGGTGCCCAGTAGTCGTCGCCGGTGTCGGCGGAGGGGACAGGGTCCGGGGTTCCACTGGAGATCAGATGGGCGGCGGCGAGCAGTTCGACGAGGATGCTCACGCGGTCGTCGTCGAGTCCGGTGGCCTTGGTGATCTTGCGCAGCTCGCGCACTCCGAGCCCGCCGGCCTTGAGGGCGGGAGCCGGTGACGCGGACAGCGCCTCGATGATGGCTACACAGTGCCGCCCGAGCTCCAGTGCCTCGCCCGCCGCGGCAGCGTCGACGTCGGCGAGCGCATGTGCAGTGGTCGTCAGCTTCGGCTCGGCGAGTGAGCGGGGATCCGTCATGGGCTCGCCGCGCAATATCTGACCGACCTGGACGGGGAGTTCGACGGTTTGCTCGTCCAACCAGATCAGCAGGCCTGCGGCGAGCAGTTTCTGCACGGGCCGATCGGGTGGGGTACCCGGTGCGGCGTCTCGGGTACGGCCGGTGGGCGAAGACCTGGCCAGGGTGTCGAGAAGATTGCGTTCGCCGTCTTCGAGTGCGGCCAGCGCTGTGGTGATGTGGGTTTCGGTGAGGGTGTCCACCGGGTCGAGAGCGCGGCCGATGCGCCACGGCACGGCGTCCGCAGCGGTTGCGCTGATCCGGAACCCAGCGGCGTCGCCCCAGACGAGAAAGCGTTCGCGCAGTTGGGACAGCGCTCTGTCCACGGCTTTGGCCGGGGCGCGCTTGGCGATGACGGACAGCAGCGTGGCCCTGGTGACCGGACGCTCGTAGGCCTCTTCGATGGCCAGGATCTCGAGCACGGTCAGGGCCAGGGTGTCGAGGGTGTCCGCAGTGTGCAGGATCGACCGGCGTTGCTCTGCCCGGCCGGCCAGCACTGCCAGCGAGGCGGGCGGCGGCGCAGTCAGATCCGGACGCAACGACATGGCCTTGATCAGCTCCGCGTCTGTGCGAGCTGCGATCCACTGAGGCAGATCGGGAGGCATGTCGGTGTGTCGGGGCGCAGTCGTGTCGGTCATCGTCTATCAGATTAGAGACCTGGGCTGGTGCTCGCCGCAGGGCAGGTGTCAAAATGGGCCCATGGTGAACAAGTCGAAGAAGCCCTATGTCGATCCAGGCTGGCCGGAAACCGCTCGCGGTGACCACGCGGTGACCGAACTCTCGTCCGCTCGATCGGGTGGCTTGTCGCCCTTCGGTGAGGACACCGAGTTCCCGCTGCCCGTCGAAGACCTGCCCTACGCCCATCCGGTGACCGTCGTCAATCGCTGACAACGGCGCCCGAACACGAGAAAGCCCCCGACATCTTCGCGATGTCGGGGGCTTTTCTCGTATAGCGGCGGTTCTTGCTACTGGGGCAGGAACGCCTTGTTCGCCTGGTAGAAGCTGACGACCTGCGGATCGAGCTGGATGCCCTGAGCGGCGTTCTGGACGAACGACGCGATCTGGGGATCGTTGGTGATGTTCTGGACGGCGGTGACGATGCCGTTGACGACCTCGGCCGACGCATCGATCGACGGGATCGACGTCAGGTCGGGGAGGGCGGGAACTTCCGGTGCCTTGGGGGTGGCCGGAACGCTGCGCTCGGTGGGTGCGCTGCTCAGGCCGAGGCTCGAGGAGCAGGAGGGCCATGCGCCCCAGCCCTGCGAGTCGAGGACCTTCTCGGCGACTGCGATCTGCTCTTCACGGCTGGCCTGGTTGGCCGTTGCCGCGTACTGCTGTCCACCGTGTGCGTTCCAGGTGCTGGGGGAGAACTGCAATCCGCCCTGGAAGCCGTTGCCGGTGTTGATGCCCCAGTTGCCGCCTGCTTCACACTGTGCAAGGCGATCCCAGTCGGAATCCGGTGCCGCGTTGGCGGTACCGGTGAAGGCGATGCCCGCGGTGCCCATGATGGCACCGGTGACGGCGACCTTTGCGACGGTCTTGCCAGTGGTGCTCGGCTTGCGATGACGTCCGCTCATACGAGTTGAAATCCTCTCCACACGCGCCTGCGAGGTCAGCTGTCGGGTTCGGGCTGAGAGGTAGCCCGGCCTTCTTGCTCTTCCATATCGGATGAGCAATTGGGCTTCACCCCAAGGGAACTCGGTGCGGCTTCGTGAGTCGCTACAAGTTCCCGGTTGTCCGTGGAGGACGTGGGTCCCCCGTCCTCGTCCCCTGGGTGATCGTCGAGGGTTGTTCCGGTTCCCGCGGGACGAGGTTTGGCGCTGCGGGCCGGAATTCGGCCGAACTTTCCGGCCGCTGCTGACCGTACTGAAATTCCCGGGTTACGTCACTATTTGGTAACTGTCGATTTTTTCGTGTGTCAGCGACCGTCCCGACGGTCTGATTCCGGTCGCTCGAATAGGCCCAGCTAGTGGCTGTTCTCGGTGATCGACCCCGTGCTGTTGCCGGTCTGTTACCGAAGCGTGATGTGACGGAAGTCACATCACGCGAGGGGGCCTCGAAAGGTCACCGAACCGCAACGATGTCTTTCCCCAGCGGCATGAGCGAGACCGGAATCAACTTGAGGTTCGCGATCGCGAGCGGAATACCGATGATCGTGATGGCCATCGCGATCGCCGTGACGACGTGTGTCAGCGCCAGCCACCACCCGGCGAGGACGAGCCAGAGCACGTTGCCCACGAGGGCACCCGAACCCGCGCCGGGCTTGTCGACGATCGTCGACCCGAACGGCCACAGGGCGTAGACGCCGATGCGGAACGACGCGATCCCGAACGGAATGGTCACGATCAGGATGCACAGCAGGAGTCCCGCGAAGAAGTAGCCGAGTGCGAGCCACAGTCCACCGAACACGAGCCAGATGACGTTCAGGAGCAGTCGCATGATCTATCGCGCCCGTCGGCCGGAGAGCAGCGCGTACACCAGAGCGAGCACGAATCCGGCGGGTGCCGAGAACATCGCCGTCAGGTACAGGCCCAGCGGCGGCTTGGCGTCGGAGAAGACCGGGAAGAACAGGATCGCGACGATGGCAACGAGGCCGATCGCGAACAGCACCAGCGCGATGCGCAGCAGTGCAGTACTTCGCTTGCGAGTAGATGAGTCCACACCACCACGGTAGTGCGCGGCGGTGCGTCGTGCGAAAAACCGGAATGCCCTATTCGGGGCCTGCGCGCTAGACTGGCGTATTCGCGTCCTGCGTTTTCGTGGGGCGCGAAACTTGTGCACACCGCAGGGTCCCGACATCGGGCGTGCGGATACGAAACCAACGACAGCAACAGATGAACGGGTGAGCTCAGTGCCGACCGGCAAGGTGAAGTGGTACGACGTCGACAAGGGATTCGGATTCCTCTCGCAGGAGGAAGGCGAGGACGTGTATGTGCGTTCGTCAGCGCTGCCCGAAGGCGTCGACGGCCTCAAAGCCGGCCAGCGCGTCGAATTCGGCATGGCCGCGGGCCGTCGTGGCCCGCAGGCACTGAGCCTGAAGGTTCTCGAGCCTGCCCCGTCGATTCGCCAGAACAGCGGCAGCACCCGCCGCGAGCCCGTCGAGCGCAAGCACACACCCGACGAACTGCACGGCATGGTCGAGGACATGATCACGCTGCTCGAAGCGACGGTGCAGCCGGAACTCCGCAAGGGCAAGTACCCGGACCGCAAGATCGCTCAGCGCATCTCCGAGGTGGTCCGCGCCGTCGCTCGCGAGCTCGACAGCTGATCGTTACGGACGCGTGCCGATGGACCAGATCGCGTGGCTGACGAAGCTCTCGGTATTGGTGTCGGTGTCGATGATTCCCGTGGGTAGCCGAACCTCGATTCCGAGCAGGGTTCGGCCGCCGTCGTCCGTCGTCGGGACGGTGACGCTCAGCCGGGTTCCCGGCTGATTGAACTGGCTGCTCTCGACGACCGCCCCGGTGTCGTCGCCGTAGACCAATGCCAGTTCCCACGGCGCGGAGTAGACGGCCTCGGGCATCGACAACTGCACCGTCGGGGCAGATCCCACCTGGATCTCGGCGGTCTCGCCGACGTTGGTGCACAGCGGGTCGCTCACGGCGCAGTACAGGTAGGGCTCGACTTGTACGGCTCGACCGTTGGAGTACGCCGTGACGACCGGTTCCTTGTCGGGGGCATTGCCGATCAGGACGGCGAGTACCCCGACGAACGCGACCGCGATCACGAACAGGCCGGCGGCGATCAGCGACGCGATCTTCTTGGTGCGGGGAGCCAGGTTCACTTGGTCACGTTTTCGCCGTAGGAGCTGTCGGATACTTCTTGTTCGACATGGTCGGGCCGGTTGCCACCGAACCCGGGTAGCAATGATCGACCGCGGTAGGTCAGGAAGGTCTGCACGAGGCCGATCGTAAGCAACACCGACACGACCGTGAAACCGAGCCAGTACTCGGTGGGAAGCAACACCCCGAGCGTTCCGCCGAGAACCCAGCACAGCTGCATGACGGTTTCCGAGCGGCCGAACCCGGATGCAATGGACTCCGGAGGCAGGTCGGACTGCAGAGACGCGTCGAGCGAGACCTTGGCCAGTGCGCTCGCGCTCGACGCGACCAGGGCGGCCACGGCGGCGGTGAGCAAACTGTCCGTGACAGCTGCGACGACGGCGACGACCGTCACCGCGACCGTGCACCGCAGGACGACCACCGATGGTCGGCCGAGCTTGATCCTGGCACCGAGTGCGTTGCCGGCGAAGTTGCCGAGACCGGCGGCGGCTCCGACCAGTCCGAGCATTGCGGCCTGCTGCAGCGGCTCGTGTTCGGTGCGGGATTTTGCGACGAACGCGATGTACAGCGTGAGGAAGCCGGTAAGAATTCTGATCGTGCCGTTGCCCCAGAGTCCGACGATCACCGCACGGCCCAGTGGCTGCCTGCGGTTCTTGGCGGCGGTGGCAGGCGGTGGGGTGCGCTTCAGCTTCTCGGTCGGGGCACCGCTGCCGGGGTAATCGCTGCTGTGATGCTGGTCGGCGTGGTAGCCGAGGGTGGCCGGAACTTCGCCCTCGGTCACTTCCACCCAGGACGGGATGCGCATGCTCAGGTATGCGCCGAGCACGGTGATCGCGGCGACGAACCACAGTGCGCCGGGCGAATCGGCGACGAAGGCGATACCGCCGGCGACAGCGCCTGCGGCGATGGTGCCCCCGAGCAGTCCGAAGACGGTGAGCCTCGAGTTGACGCGGACGAGGTCGATCTCCGGTGGCAGTACCCGCGGCGTCACCGCACTCTTGAGTACCGCAAACGATTTGCTCAGGACGAGCATGCCCAGCGCCGCTGGATAGAGCACCCAACTGTCGAAGTTGAACACCAACACCACCGCCAGCACGGTACGCAGGCCGAACGAGGTGGCCAGCGCGATGCGTCGGCCGTGCTGCAACCGGTCGAGCAACGGGCCGATCAGCGGCGCGATCAGCGCGAACGGAGCGATGGTGATCACCAGGTACAGCGCAACCTTCGTCTTGTCCTCACCGGTCGCCGCGGAGAAGAACAGCGTGTTGGCCAGTGCAATCGCCAGGGTAGCGTCCGATGCGAAGTTCGCCATCGTCGCGTAGGTCAGCGCGGTCAGCCCGGACTTGTCCGCCCCATCGGCTTTCGCAGCCCGCTGGAACGACGCGATTCCTTTGCCGGTCAGCTCGCGCCCACGCATCGCCGCGACGCGGGTGACGGTGAGCTTCTTGGGCATCGGTGGTGGCTTACGGCCGCCGGTTCGGCCGCGCGCGGCAGTGATCTGCTGCGTGCGCGCCGGGTGCAGCGGCGGCAACGGTTGGCGGCGGCTCGGAACGTGGCCGCCGGCACCGGATTGGACAGCACGGGGGTCGGCCGGTGGATAGTTGACGAAACCGGGATGCTCCGAGCTCTGTTCGTCAGCAGTGGAGTGACCGGTTTCGTTGCCAGGAGCGGAGCCTGCGGAGTGACCTATTTCGGTGCCAGCGCCCGAGCTTTCCGCACCTGGCGTGGGGTGGGGGAGTCGCGGATCGGTCACGTGATCAATTCTGTCCTACGGCCGCGGGATCGGTGAATCGCACCTCGAAGATCTTGGGCCAGAATTTGCCGGTCACGAGGAATCTGTCGGTCCCGGGGATCTGGGCGATGCCGTTGAAGACGTCGGCTCCGTTTCGCTCGGTGGCCGACATCGAATCCCACATCGGCTTGCCGTCGACGACGGCGGTGACGCGGCCGGTGGTGGGGTCGATGCGCATGATGTCGAAGGTCTGCCAGACGTTGGCGTAGATCGAGCCGTCCTCGGCGCATTCGAGTTCGTTGAGCCGTTCCACCGGATTGCCGTCGAGTGTGACGTCGACGGTGTTCACGGCGTCGAAGGATGTGGGGTCACGGAAGGTCAGGGTGGACGTGCCGTCGCTCATGACCAGTCGGTCGTCCGGGGTTCCTTCACCCTGCGTGCACAGCCCCCATCCTTCGCCGTCGTAGTCCACTCGGCGCTGTTCGGCCAGGGTGTCTCGGTCGCGGGCAATGGCGACTCCGTCTTGCCAGGTGATCTGCCACAGGGTGTCGCCGTCGACGGTGATGCCCTCGCCGAACAGGTCGGACGGCAGATCGACCCGCCCCAGCTCGGTCATGTTCTCGAGCGACGTGCGGCGGACGAAGGAGGAGCCCTCCAGCCCGGTGCCCTCGTAGAGCACATCACCGTCGATCTCGAACCCCTGAGTGAAGGCGTCGTCGGCGCGATCGTAGGAACGCAGAACCTCGGCGCCCAGCGTGGGTACCGAGTCCGACGTGATGGGGGCCGAGTCGCCTGGACCCGACGTCGACGAGCAGGCGGTGACGGTCAACAGGGACGTCACGAGTGCAGCGAAGGTGCGAGCGCGGACGGTCATTGCATCCATGATGGCAGCCCGAACTGGGCGTCACCGAGTTGATGCGGCAAACTGAATGTGTGAGTGTCGTATCTTCTCCAGAGCTCGGATCCATCCGCCCCGTCTTGGCCGATGCCGTGGATCTCGCGCGGCAGGCTCTGCTCGAGCTGGGAGAGGGCGGTGTCGGCGAGTACCTCGGCGTGACCGTGGAGGACGACAGTGCTGCCACCCACCGCTTCGCCAGCGATCTGGACGGCTATCGCGGATGGCAGTGGGCCGTTGTCGTCGCTGCTCCCGACGACGCCGATCACGCCACCGTCAGCGAACTCGTGCTGCTACCCGGTCCCGATGCTCTCGTGGCACCGTCCTGGGTGCCCTGGGACGAGCGCATCCGACCCGGTGATCTCGGGCCGGGCGATCTGCTCTCTCCACGTCGAGACGACCCGCGGCTGGTGCCGGGATACGTCGCGTCCGGTGACCCCGCCATCGACGAGGTGGCCGGCGAGATCGGGCTCGGCCGCACTCAGGTCACCAGCCTCGAGGGACGGCTCGATGCCGCCGAACGATGGCACGACGGCGACTTCGGCCCGGACAGCGAGATGGCCAAGGCCGCGCCGTCCACGTGTGGACTCTGCGGTTTCTACCTACCCCTCGCGGGATCGCTCTCCGCAGCGTTCGGAGTGTGTGGCAACGAGTTCGCCGCCGACGGTCATGTGGTGCACGTCGAATACGGTTGCGGCGCGCACTCCGATACCGAGCTGCCCACCGGAGCGGGCTCGCCGCAGTTCGAGCCGTACGACGACGCAGCACTCGACGTCACTCCGTCGCCGACCGGTGCCGCACAGTCGAACGAGCCTACCGCGAACGACGCTGTTGCAGAAGATGATTCGGAAGCGATCGTCTCGTCGGCCGAGACGGTAGCGGTGGCGGAGTCCAAGGCACCCCAGCCCGACGCGGCAGCACCTGAATCGGCAGACTCCGCACCGGCAGAGCCCGAGGTGGTCGAGACCGGGAACGATGAAGCTGACGCAGCGCCTTCCATTGATGCAGCCCCTTCCACTGGCGACGCCTCTTCTACTGACGACGCGTCTCCCGCAGTCGATGCCGATGCCGGTGTCGATCTCGTCGCCGATTCCAGTGTCGACGATGTTGTGCAGCAGGAGGATTCGGCATCGCCGAGCTGATCGATCCTTTCGGTACCGGGTCGCTTCGCGAGTCGATTCTCGCGTCCTGGGGTTCCTCGCCCACGCGGCTGCGGGAAGATTCGGCATCCGAGGCAGATCTGGTGCGCGGGGGATACCGCGATCGTTTGTTGACCGAGTTGGCACAGAACGCGGCTGATGCTGCGCAGCGAGCCGGCGTCCCGGGTCGGCTCTCGGTGTGGACCGACGAGGCGGGTGCACTGCATGTCGCCAACACCGGTGCCGCACTGGACGTGTCGGGTGTGCACGCTCTCACCGCGCTGCGGGCGTCGGCGAAAGCTGCGGCCGATCCGGGTGTCGGACAGTTCGGGGTCGGCTTCACCGCGGTGCGATCGGCGTCCGACGAGATCGAGGTCCGCTCGCGCGGTGGCGGGGTGATCTTCAGTGCCGAGCGCACTCTGAGCGCGTTGCGCGAGCGGGACATGACAGTGCCGGAGTCGGGTGTGCCGGTGCTTCGGTTGGCGTGGCCTACTTCCACACCTCCCGCTGCCGGGTTCGATACCGAGATCGTGTTGACGCCGCGACCCGATGTGCAAGCGGAATCCTTTGCCGGGGGGTTCCTCGACGAGGCCGTCGAATTGTTGCTCGAGCTCGACGCGTTGGATTCCATCGAGATCGATGGCGTCGTCGTCGACTGTGTGAGAACGGAACTCGACGATGCACGCGTCGAGATCGCCATCGGTTCGCGAACGTGGCTGCAGTACACCACCTCGGCTGCGCGGTGGATCGTTCCGATGGTCGACGGTCTACCCGTTCCCGCAGCGCCGGATGTGTTGCGGGCCCCGACGCGGTCGGACGAGCTGTTGTCGTTGCCCGCGTTGGTCGTTGCCGATGTACCCATGCAGCCGGATCGTCGACGGGTGTTGCCCGGCGTCTCTGTCGCCGAGGTGGCCCACGGTTATCCCGATTTCGTGGCGTCGTTGCCTGCGTCCGCGCGAGTGTCGTTCGTACCCGAGGTCGGGTTCGCGCGCAGTGCGATCGACGGTGCGCTACGTGAGCTGATCTTCCGCCGATTGTCCACCGCACCATGGCTTCCCGCTGCCGACGGACCCGATCTCGTACCAGAACGTGCGCATGTTCTTGCCGATGCCACCGAGGAACTCGCCGCGGTGTTGCTCGATGTGGTCCCGAATCTGGTGGACGCCGCTCTGTCGGGCGCGCGGCACGCGTCGGCGTTGTCGGCGGTGGGAGTGCACCGCATCGGGTTGGCGCGGTTGGCCGAGATGCTCGGCGGGCAGGCCCGTGAGCCGGCCTGGTGGCGGCGGCTGTACGACGCGTTGACTCCGCTCGTCGTCGACGGGTTGGCAGCGGAAGAACTTGCTGCGCTGCCGGTTCCGCTTGCGGACGGTCGTACGGTCACCGGTCCACGGACTACCGTCGTCGGGTCGGACGCGTCGGCCGAGGTCACGTGGGTACGCCTGGTGCATCCGGATGCGGTGAGTCCGTTGTTGATTCGGCTGGGTGCGCGGGAGGCCACTGCGGCCGAGCTGTTGTCGGATCCCGCCCTCGAAGCGGCCCTCGACGATCTCGATTGGGACGGCGACGAGGTGGATAGCCTGGTGTCGGCAGTGCTGGCGCTGGCGGGGGAGGCGGGAGAGCTTCCGGGGTGGCTCGGGAGTCTGCCACTCGAAGACGACGAGGGCGAATTGCGCAGTGCGGACGAACTGTTGCTGCCCGGTGCACCGTTGGCGAGGCTGTTGGTTCGGGATTCGCCGTTCGGTGTTCTGTCGGCGGCCTCGGTGGCCAGGTTCGGTGAGCGGGCCCTGCGCGCGGTGGGCGTCGGCTGGGGGTTCTCGGTGGTGCGCGACGAGTGTCCGACGGGGCCGGATCACGACCTGGACGACGAGCCCGCCTGGTGGTCGAGTCTGGCCACGGAGCCGGAAACCCTTGTTGCGGTTCGTGATCTCGACCTGGTCCGGTCGGATGCCTGGGCCGAAGCTCTGACGATTCTGCTCGACGAACCGAGTACCCGTGCAGCCATGACCGACCGGGACGGCTACACGGCATGGTGGCTGCGACGTCATGCGCTGATCGACAACCGCTCGCCGACCACGTTCCGGGCGCCGTCGGACGAGACGTTCGCCGGTCTGCTCGATCCGTTCGATCATCCGCGCGCCGACGAACTGCACGCGGTGCTCGCCGCGTCGACGTGTGAGAGCGTCGAGAGCGCGCGGGTGTTGTTGCGTGCACTCGAGGACCCGCAGCGACATCCGACGGCGGCGGTGATCGCGCGCACGCACACGCTGATCGCCAGTGCCGTCCTGGATCGACGCATCGACGTGGCGGATCTCGATCCACCGGATCGCGTGCGCACTCTCGGCGGCACCGTGGCCGATGCGTCGGACGGGTTGGTCGTCGATGCGCCATGGCTGGCACCGGTCGTGCCACCGGAGGTGGCGGTGCTCTCGGACATGACCACGGCAGCCGCGTTGGCCGATGTCCTCGACATCAGGCGGGCGTCGGAGGCCATCACCGGCGAGGTTCGCGGAGTCGGACGCGTCAGTTCGTGGGATCGAGAGCCCGGGGCCGTGCTGGCCTGTGCGGTGCTGGGTCTACCGCTGCCGACAGGTTCGGTGGTGGTGCACCGCGAACTCGTGGTGCGGTTGTCGGGGGCTGTCAGCGGTGACCGTGCTGTGCCGTGGTGGGTGACCGCGGACGGAACAGTGCATTGTGTGGAAAGTTGGGAGCGACCTCGTGGGGCCTGACCATGCCGTGTTGGAGTGGATGGTCGAGCATCGAGTCGGCTGGGTCACGACGATGTTCTGGATCATCACCACGGTGGGGAACACCTTCATGATGTTCGTGTTGTCCGCGGGGGTGTGGGGCGCGTTGCTGACGTCCAAGAGGACTGTCGACGCGTGGATGGTCGCGGGTTCGATGCTCACCGGGTGGGGGCTGATGAATGCGCTGAAGTTCGCGTTCGCGCGGGAACGTCCACCGATTCCTGAACGCCTGGTGGAGATTTCGAGCCATTCGTTTCCGTCCGGCCACGCGACGATGTCGATGTTGCTTGCCACGGTGGCGATCGCGGTGATGCTGCGATCGTCCACTCCGTGGCTGCATCGGCCGGTGCTACTGACGTTGCCTGTGGTCGCGGCCCTGCTGATCGGATTCTCTCGGATCTATCTGGGTGCGCACTGGACGACGGACGTGCTGGCCGGCTGGGTGTTCGGTGCCCTGTGGGGGCTGGGTTGGATCTACGCCGAAAAAGCGATCAGCGCGAGAAATCCGAGCGCTGCGCGATAACGAGGAGCTCGTCACGCATGGCCGGGCTGGAGACAGCGTTGGCGCGTGCGTAGAGGGCGCGGAGCGAGCGGACGTGGTTGCGGCGGTTGCGGTACTGAGCGACGAACTTCATGGCCTGTGCTTTCGTGGATCAAAGGTTATCGAAACTGACATAACCTATGCTCCACGTTAACTCTGTGTTACTCAACCGGCTGAGGGGTTAGTTTGCCCACGTCAGAACGGTTTTCGTGATCGGGCTAACGTGATCCTGATCTCAATCGAGGCCGCGTTGGGCGGTTCTGCTGCCGCGTCGTGACGCGGCTCTCTGCGCCAGGAACAGAGCGAACCCGACAGCGCCGACCGCGATGCCGGACCAACACGTCGCCACCGCGTCGTCGCTGCGGTCGCCGGTGGCGGTGAACACGACCAGCGCAACGATCCAACCGAGGATGCCGATCGTCAACACCGGCACCGGATCGGTGAGGCGGGGCGGGATCTGCGGGACGTCGGCCACGAATTCACGCTACGCCACCATATTTCGCCAACCCTCGCGGTGTGCTTTATCTTTCACTCATGCCTATGTCGTCGCGATTACTCGACAACTACTTCAAGATCACCGAGCGCGGCTCGACTGTGGGTTCCGAGGTTCGCGGCGGTGTCGTCACTTTCGTGGCGATGGCCTACATCGTCGTGCTCAACCCGCTGATCCTCGGTAGTTTCTCCGCCGACGACGCAGCTGCCAAGACCGACGTGCTCGGCAACATCCTGCCCGTCGCCCAGGTTGCCGCCGTGACGGCACTGGTCGCCGGCTTCATGAGCATCGCGTTCGGCATCATCGCCAACTACCCCTTCGGTATCGCGGCCGGCCTCGGCATCAACACTCTCCTGGCCGTCACCATCGCTCCTCAGGTCAGTTGGCCCGAGGCCATGGGCCTGGTCGTCATCGACGGCATCATCATCGTTCTGTTGGCCGTCACCGGCTTCCGGACGGCGGTGTTCAACGCGATTCCGCCCGAACTGAAGGCTGCGATCGCCGCAGGCATCGGTGCCTTCATCGCGTTCATCGGCTTGGTCGATTCCGGCTTCGTACGCCGGATCCCCGACGCCGCAGACACGACGGTTCCCGTCGGCCTCGGCATCGACGGGTCCATCGCGTCGTGGCCGACGGTGATCTTCGTGTTCGGGTTGTTGCTGATGGGTGTGCTCGTGGTGCGCAAGGTCCGCGGCGGTCTGCTGATCGGCATCGTGGTCACGACGGTGTTGGCGGCCATCATCGAGGCGGTCACCGACGTGGGGCCGTCGAACGGCGTCGACCCCAAGGGCTGGAACCTGTCCGTGCCGCAGCTGCCCAGCGTTCTCGTACAGTCGCCGGACCTGTCGCTGGTGGGCAACGTCGACCTGTTCGGTGCGTTCACCCGCATCGGTGTGCTGGCCGCGAGTCTGTTGGTGTTCACGCTCGTCCTCGCGAACTTCTTCGACGCGATGGGAACGATGACGGGTCTGGGTAAAGAAGCGAATCTCGACAAGGACGGCACGCTGCCCAACATCGGCAAGGCGTTGGTCGTCGAAGGTGCCGGAGCCATTGCGGGCGGCGGCGCGTCCGCATCGTCGAACACGGTGTTCGTCGAGTCGGCCTCGGGAATCGCGGAAGGCGCACGCACCGGACTGGCCAACGTCGTCACCGGCCTGCTGTTCCTGCTGGCGATGTTCTTCACCCCGCTCACGGCTGTCGTGCCCATCGAGGCGGCTGCTCCGGCGCTGGTGGTGGTGGGTGCCCTGATGATCGGTCAGGTTCTCCACATCGACTTCAAGCGCTTCGATTACGCGCTGCCGGCCTTCCTCACCATCCTGGTGATGCCGTTCACTTACTCCATCGCGAACGGTATCGGCGTCGGTTTCATCACGTGGGTCGTGCTCGCCGTCGGTTCGGGCCGAGCGAAGACGGTACATCCCCTGTTATGGGTCGTCGCGTTGCTGTTCGTGGCGTTTTTCGCAGTCGGTCCCATCACGGATGCGGTTACCTGATGCTGGGTCGGTACCAGGGCGTATTCTCTGCGCTGTGACGTCGGGAAACAGTGTGAAAGACAATCGGGAATTGGCAAGCGACCTGTCGCTTGCGGTGGTGAGGTTGACTCGCCACCTTCGAGGTAGGCGAGTGGACTCGCAAGTGTCGCTCACTCAGCTGTCGGCTCTGGCCACGCTGAGTAGGGAGGGCGACATGACGCCTGGCGCGTTGGCGGCTCGGGAGCGGGTTCAACCCCCGTCGATGACGCGGGTGATCGCGTCGTTGGCCGAGCTGGGTCTGGTGGAGCGCACGCCGCATCCCACCGATGGCCGTCAGGTGATCGTGTCGTTGTCGGCGGCCGGCAAGGAACTGATCGCGGACGAGGCGAGTGCTCGCGAGGCGTGGATGACCGCACAGCTGGCAGGCCTCGGACCCGAGCAGCTCGCGACGCTGCGAGATGCGGTGAGCATCATCAGCGCATTGGTCAGCGACTCCGAGTAGTTACCTAGGTTTATTATTTGACCTGTGGCTCCAGTTTCACGTACGTCCGGCGCGACGATGTTCGCTGCTCTGAAGACTCGCAACTACCGATTGTGGGCGTCGGGGCAGATCGTCTCGCTGGTCGGAACGTGGATGCAGCGGGTGGCCCAGGACTGGCTCGTGCTGACGCTCTCCGGCGGCAACGGCTTTGCCGTCGGAATCGTCATGGCCCTGCAATTCGGGCCGACGCTGTTTCTGTCGGTGTGGGGCGGAGTACTCGCAGACCGGTACGACAAGCGCAAACTCCTCATGATCACCCAGGTGTTCGCCGCAGTCTGCGGTCTGGTGCTGGGTGTGCTCGATGTCGGCAACATGGTCGAGCTCTGGCACGTCTATGTCATCGCCTTCATCCTCGGCTGCTCGTCTGCCATCGACGCGCCGGTGCGGCAATCGTTCACCATCGAGATGGTGGGCAAGGAAACTCTGTCCAACGCGATCGCGTTGAACTCGATGACGTTCAACATGGCGCGGATCGTCGGGCCTGCGGTGTCGGGAGTGCTCATCACCCTCGTCGGTACCGGCTGGGTGTTCCTGATCAACGCGGTGTCGTTCGCCGCGGTGTTCGGTGCCCTCTTGGCGATGAACGTCGGTCAACTCTTCCGTGTCGAACCGGCACCGCGCGCCAAAGGGCAGGTACGGGAGGGCTTTCGCTACGTCTGGGGGCGGGGAGACCTACGAGTGTTGCTGGCGACGGTGTTCATGGTCTCGACGTTCGGTCTCAATTTTCCGCTGAGTCTGTCGGTGCTGGCGCGCAACACGTTCGGCAGCGGAGCCGACGCATACGGGTTGCTGTCGACCACCCTCGCGGTCGGCACGCTCGCGGGAGCGACCCTGGCGGCCCGGCGCGCCACCGCCCCTCGATTGCGGCTCTTCATCGGTGCGGTCATCGCGTTCGGTCTGTTCGAGTTACTCGTGGGATTGATGCCCAATTACGTTCTCGTGGCAGTGCTGTTGGTGCCCACCGGCGCATTGACGCTGACGTTCACGACGTCGGCGATGAACATTCTGCAGATGTCGGTGCCGTCCGACATGCGCGGCCGCGTGATGGGCATCTACATGCTGTGCTTCCTGGGCGGAACTCCGCTGGGCAGCCCGGTGCTCGGCTGGCTCGCCGACGCCCTCGATCCACGCGCACCGCTGTTGTTCGGCGGTGTCATCTCATTGGCGACGGGACTCTTCGCTGCCGTGTATCTGCTGCGGCACAACAACTTGCGGATCACCGTGGTACCGCCCGCCGACGGTCACCGGCTGCCCACCCTCGACACGGTGGCCGCAGCCGCCAAGGTCTGACGCTCCTCAGATCCACCCGTGGCGTCGGGCCAGTGCGCAGGCCTCGTGCCGGTTCGCCGCCCCGAGTTTCGCGGCCGCCGCAGACAGATAGTTGCGGGTGGTCCCGGGTGACAGATGCGCGCGCTGCGCGATCTCCGCGATCGATGCGCCGTCGGCGGCGAACTCGAGCACATCGGCTTCCCGCGGTGTGAGCGGTGAGTCCCCGGCCCCGATGGCTTCCGCGGCGAGCGTCGGGTCGACGTACCGCCCGCCGCCGTGCACGGTGCGCACCACCTCGGCCAGGGTGGCGGCCGAGGTGGTCTTGGGGAGGAACCCGCGCACGCCGGCCTCGAGCGCCTTCTTCAGGTAGCCCGGCCGACCGTGGCTGGTGACGATGATCGACGCGCAGGTGGGCAGTGTCTCGGCAATTTTCTGCGCCGTCTCGATGCCGTCGATCCCGCCCATCTGCAGGTCCAGCACTGCCACATCGGGTGCCAGGGCCGCGGCAACCGTCAGGGCCTTCTCGCCCGAATCGGCCTGTCCGACGATCTCGATGTCGTCCTCCAGATCGAGCATGGTCGCCAGCGCAGATCGAATGAGGTTCTCGTCGTCGGCCAGTAGAACTCGAATCATGGTGTGGTCCTCGGGTTCTGGGGCGATGTGGGCAACACTGCGATGAGGGTGAATTTCTCGGTTGTCTGCTCCGTGCGCAGTTCCCCTCCGACCGCGACCAAGCGTTCCCGTAGGCCGCTCAGACCCGTGCCGTCGTTGCGGCCGTTCGGCGCACCGGGGTGGTCGTTGGTCAGTCGAATACTGCTGTCGGTCAGTTCGATTCGGCAATAGGTGGCCGCGGAGTGACGCAGTATGTTCGTCACGCCTTCACGAACCACCCAGGCGGCCGCCTCGGCCCCCCGCTCGGACAGTGCCGAGGTCTCACCGGTGAGCTCGGTGGATATCCCGGCCGCCGACAGGAGCGAGCGGGCACCGTCGAGTTCGCCTGCGACATCCACCGATCGATAGCCGCGCACCAGCTTTCGGGCGTCGGTCATCGATTCCTGCGCCAACGCGCGCACCTCGTCCATCTGCGTCGCGGCGCGGTCGTCACCCCTGCGGGCCAGCGTCGCGGCAAGTTCGCTCTTGACCGCGATGGCCGAGAGTGCGCGCCCGACGACGTCGTGCAGATCGCGCGAGAACCTCAGGCGCTCCTCTGCGACGGAGAGAGCTGCGGCTGCGTCGCGGGTGGCGTCGAGTTCGGTCACGATGCGCAGCAGCCACGCCGACAGTTGCACGGTGAAGGCCATGAAAGCGATGAAGACGCCGAGTATTACCGTTTCCAGCGCCGGGGTTCCCACGGCCGCGGCAATCGCGGCGGCGGCCACGGCTGCCGCGAGAGACCAGCGCAATCGAATCAGGGTCGCGACCGCGGTGGTCACGAGTACGGCGGCCCAGAGCGCGTTGCTCGTCGTCCCTCCGGCAACCAGCACCACAGCGGCGACGGACATGATCGCCAACGGGATTCGAGGGTTGGCCGTCGACTCGCCGCCGAGTGCCGGGGTGCGCTGAACGACCACGAAAGCGGCGGCGGCACACACCGCTGCCGCCACCGTCGATCGATAGTCGTCGTACTGAAGCGTCGTCAGCATCGCGCCGACAGCGACACCGACGGTGATCAGCAGGAACGATTGGCGGGTGTAGACGCGTACCTTCTCCACTGCACTGCTGTCGTTCCAGCCGTGCAGTGGATTGAGGTACTCGTACAGCTTCATGATCTCCAGCCTTGCAGACGGACGACGACAGTGTGATCAGGACCGCGGTTCCCAGCGGAAGTGGGTGCGGGCGATCAGCAGGCTGCCGAGAATCCAGGCCAGCATCACCGCCACCGGCATGGCGGCCTCGCCGAAGGTGGCGGCGAACCCGACCGACGCGTCGCCGGGGGTGGTGGTACCGAACCAGCCCAGATTCAACAGGTCCGACACCGCGGCCATGGGAGTCAGCTCGACGACTCGGCTCAGTGAATCCGGGAGAACGTCGCGCAGCATGGCCGAGCCGGCCATGGCGATCAGAATGACCGGCAGACTGGTGATCTGCGCTGCTTCCGCATTACGGGTGAAGGCAGACGTGATCAACGCCAGTGCGGCGAACAGTGCCGCGCCGCCGAGGAGGGCAACAGCGACGAGCAGGACGTTGGTGGGAATGGGCCCACCGAAGGCCAGCACTACAGCTCCGACGATCAAGCCCAGTACGACGGTGAGGACGAACGAGGGGACCGCCGGCCCCAGCAGAATCTGAATGTCCGAGCTTTCGCCGGTGCGAAGTCGCTTGAGTACCAACTCGTCTCGACGTGTGGCGTAGATCGAGAGCATGTTGTAGTAGACCATGAACACCAGCAGGAACAGCGCGAAGAACTCGAGTGCCGCTCCCACGCCCACGTCGGTCAATCCGTCGTCGCCCCGACTGCTGATGATCAGCATGACCACCGGTAGCACGAGAGGTATGACGGTCGCGTTGAACAGTAGTACTCGGTTGCGTCCGAGCAGTGTGAATTCTGCTCGCGACAGGGCGGTCATTGTGCTCATGCGCTCATCACCTCGGTCTTGTCATCGGCTGGTTCGTCGATAGGGGAATTGTCGAATTCGTCTGCGATGGAGAGGAACACGGTTTCGAGCGATGCCGCGCGGGCGTCCAGTCCGTGCAGGGTCACCCCGTTGTTCCGAGCCCACAGCAGCAGATCGGTCAACGTCTCCTGAACCGAGGACGTCTGGATCGAGACCGTCTCTCCCGAGACGTCCATGGATGTGCCCGGCAGCGACGGCAGTGCCGTTCCAGGGGCCTTCAGTTCGATCTTCGCCGGATGGTCGGCGACCACCTCGTCCACCGTGCCGCTCCGAACGACTCTGCCGCGGTGCATGATCGCGAGTCGATCGCACAGTGACTCGGCCTCGTCGAGGTAGTGCGTCGTCAACATGATCGTGACGCCGGAGTTCTTCAGTTCCTGGATCAACCGCCATGTGTTGCGGCGACTTTCGGGATCGAGACCGGTGGTCGGCTCGTCCAGGAACAAGACGCGCGGACGGCTGATGATCGCGCATGCCAGGTCCAGCCTGCGCTGCTCGCCGCCGGACAGGAATTTGACCCGCGTATCGGCACGGTCGGCCAGGTCCACGCGACCGAGTACCTCCGCCACCGGCAGTGGATGGCTGCAGGTGCCCGCCCACATCCGAAGACTCTCGGCGGTGGTCAGATCCTGAGGCAGTCCGCCCTTCTGCAGCATGATTCCCAGAGCAGGCCGAACCTTGCGGCGATCGGCCACCGGATCCATACCCATGATCCGCACCGTGCCCTTGCTGGGTCGCGAAAGGCCCTGAATCACTTCGAGAGTGGATGTCTTGCCCGCACCGTTGGTGCCCAGTAGGCCGAACAGCTCACCCTCCGCGACATGGAGATCGAGAGCCTGGACGGCCTCGTACGCGTTCTTGCCCGATCCGTAGCGGCGAGTCATCCCGTCGACGTCGATGATGGTCATGATTGCGTCCCCCAATGGCGCAGTCCGATGACGAACCGGACACCCATGAAGGCGACGATGACGCCCAGTGCGACGAACGCCGGAAGGGACGGGCCGACAATCGCGAACAGCACGGCGATGATCGCGATGCTGATGACGATGACGACGATCTCACGCGCCAACGTCGGAGCCGGCCCGAGCTCCATCAGATCGGTGAACAGATTTCCTTCGTCTGGTTGCTTCATGACTACGATCCTGCTGCGCGTCGAGCACCGAAAACAGTGCAGCGCATCATGACCTGAGGTGACACCGTCACGGTCCAGCCATGACAAACGTCATGCGCGCGTGTCTCCACCCGATCTCCACCCGTGGGTCGATGTGCCCCCACCGCGATCTTCGTAGCGTTGCTGCCATGAACATTGCAACGATTGCTCTCGTAGTCCTTCTGGTCGGATACCTGCTGGTGCGGCGCATGACCGGCCAGCTCATGGAAGCTCGGCGCATGCTGGTGCTTCCGGCGATCCTCGCCGTCGCCGGACTGGCGTCACTGAATTCGACGGCGCTCTCGGCCACGGCGATCGGGTTCTTGCTCCTCGGCTGTGTCGTCGGAGCCGTGTTCGGGGTGGTCCGCGGCTACACCGTCCGGATCGCCGAGCGGGACGGAGCGGCATGGATGCGTTACTCGTTGGCGTCGGTCGGCCTATGGGTGGCCGCGATCGCGGTGCGCCTCCTCCTCGTGCCGGTGGAGAATGTCGTGGATCCGGCAGCAGCGTCGGTCGCCGGGCAGGCCACCATGTTGGCCGTGGGGGTCGGATTCCTCGCCGAGTCGGTCGTGGTGCTCTACCGAGCCATGCATTCCGAGGCCACCATCGTGTGGCGAGCCGACAAGTCCGGCAACCACACGTTGTCGCCTACGCTGGCCGACATGCACAGTCGGGTTCGCGAAGGACGGGCGAAGATTCGGTGACGTCGGCACCCACGCCGGACGTACGGTTACCCGCACTCGACAGCTTCCGGCTGTCGAGTCGGCCGTATGTCACGGCCGTCGTCGTCGTGGCGGCGTTCGCGACGTCGGATCTGCACGATCCGCTCGTGCTCACGCTGCTCGTCGTCAACAGTCTCGTACTGGCGGCCTCGACGGTGTCGCGACGGTCGACCGGTCTCCGGCTCTCGCTCGCCGGGGCCGGCATCGCACTGGTCGCCTCCGCCGCGATTCTTCCTCTGGGCGGAACCGGGGTCGCAGCAGCGTTTCCGTTCCTGTTCGCCGGACATGCCGGGTGGCGGTTCAAGCCGTCGATTGCGTTTCCGTATGCGGTGTCGCTCAGCGTGGCGTGCGCGTGCGCGCTGTGGATCGCCGATCACCATGGTGTCGACGGGTGGCCATGGGCCGCCGGTCTTTTCGCCGGGTGGCCGGTACTGATCGGGTATTCACGACGCAGTCGTCTGGACGCACTGCGCAATGCCCGGCGCGCCACCGACGCCGAATTGCGCGAGCATGCCCTGGCCGAGCGGGCCCGTATCGCACGCGACATCCACGACGTTCTCGCGCATTCGCTGTCCGGGGTCAATATGCAGCTCGAAGTCGCCGACGCGTTGCTCGACGCCGGTCGCGCCGACGAGGCCAGAGCCGCGGTGAGCAAGGCGCAGAGCCTCGCTCGCGAGGGCCTCACCGAAACCCGCAGGGCCGTGCAGACTTTGCGTCAGGACGTGCTGCCCCTGGTGCCGACGATGGCCGCTCTGGTGGACGCGGACGGGAACTTCCGGGTCGAGGGCGAGGCTGTCGATCTCGATACGCCGCAGTCGCAGTTCCTGGTTCGGTGCGCGCAGGAGGCGCTGACCAATGCCCGTTCTCATGCTCCCGGAGCGGCAGTCGACGTAGTGCTTCGCTTCGCGGCAGAACAGGTGGAGCTCTCCGTGACCAACGGCCCGGCCCAGTCGCCGCCGAAACCGGTCGACAGTACCGGAATGGGGTTGGTCGGCATGCGCGAGCGCGCCGCACTGGTCGGCGGATCGATCGCGGCGGGTCCGGACGGGCGGGGTTGGACTGTCCGTGCCACAGTTGCTGTGCCGCAACCACACTGAAGACGACACGAAGGTGAGGGTATGAGCATTCGGATAGTGATCGCCGACGATCAGGCGTCGGTGCGCGAGGCGCTGGCGACGATGCTCGATCTGATCGACGACATCACCGTCGTCTCGACCGCGACGGACGGCGATGGCGCGGTCGCCGCAGTGCAGGCCGCGATGAGTACCGAATGCCTCGATGTCGTGCTGATGGACCTGCGGATGCCGGGCACCGACGGGATAGAGGCGACCCGAATACTGAAGGGGCTCTTCCCCGATCTACCCGTGGTGGTGTTGACGACCTTCTCCGACGAACGCTCGATACTCGATGCACTCGGTGCGGGCGCACGCGGATATCTCACCAAGGACGCCGGAAGGGTCGAGATAGCGGCGGCATTGCGGGCGGCGGCAGCCGGGCAGTCCGTACTGAACGCGGAGGTACAGGCTCGGCTGCTCGGAGCCGTCGAGCACTCCCGTCCGCCCGAGATCCCAGCTGGTTTGACCCCGCGTGAGGTCGAGGTCCTACGCGCGATCGCGGCCGGTCTGTCGAACCGCGAGATCGCTCAGCAGATGTTCGTCAGCGAGGCAACGGTCAAGACACATATCAACCATCTGTTCGCCAAAGCCCGACTGCGAGATCGAGCGCAGGCCGTGCACTTCGCCTTCACGCACGGGGCTGGCGGGATAGTCGCGTCAGAAACCCCAACCCATGACGGCGGGACGCGCTGTTCCGAACGTCAGATCGAGTGCGTGCAGTGATTCTTCGTTGCGGGCGGTGAGGCGATTGGCCGCGGCGAACAATCGGGCTCGGTGGGTACCGAAGTAGATGCTGGCGAGTACGTCGATGTCGAGTTCGATGTCCGGCTCGGATTCCACCCGTGTGCAGGTGGCTCTGCCGTCCGTGACGGTCAGCGAATAGGTACCGCCTGCGTCGAGGAAGGGGTCGCGGACGGCGATGATCAGTGATGTGTCGAGGGCATAGGTACGCGCCTCGAGGGCAGCCTCGACATGCATGATCCGGGCCCACAGAGCGTCGTGGTGAGCCGTGACCTTCGGCAGCCGGTTGTTGGTCAGCAGGAACGGCAATGCCTCGTCCCGTGCCTGCCGTACCTCGATGGTGTCGACCAGGTCCACGCCGACGAGGATCTGCCACAGCGCGGCGTAGGCGTCGTCGGTCACCGCGATGAATTCCTCCACCACGACCCGGCTCGGGTTGCGTCCGCGTCGGTAAGCGACGTAGCCGTCGGGATGTACGACGAAGAACAGTGCGGTCAGTCCGCCGCGTCGGTTCTCGCGATCGGCGAAGAAGCGCTCCCAGCGGATCGGCGGCTTGGGCTGCGCGCCTGCGGTCTGCTGCTGCCACCGGTGGTAGATGTCCGGGAGCAGTTCGGTGGCCTCGGCCGATTCGATCAGCCGCACACCCGTCGCCGGGGGAGCGTCCTTGCGGAACTGAGCGAACCGACGGTCGATCGAGACGCTGATCTCCTCGGTCACCGGCCCGTACCCGAAGCGTCCGTAGATCGTCGCCTCGCTGGCCGTCAGCAGAGACAGCGGCGCACCCGCGTCGTTCAGAGCGCGGTGCTGCTGGGTGAACATCGATCGCAGAATGCCGCGTCGGCGATGTGTCGGCGCGACGGACACCCAGGACACTCCCGATGCCTCGACCTGAGCTCCGCCGGGAACGGTCACCGACATCGGGAAGTGCATGGCCACACCGACCGGGGTCTCGCCGTCCCACGCCAGGTAGACGTGCTCGGACTTCGTCAGGATCTGCGTCTCGGCCAGGTCCTCGGCGTTCTGGTGCTCGCCGAACGCATGGGCGTCGAGCAGCGCGACGGCATCCCAGTCGTCGTCGGTGGCGGTACGGATGGTGATCGATTCGTCGGTAGTCATCGCTCACAACTTTTCCATACCGGGGTGGTGGTTCGCCGAGGGACTGCCAGAAATGCCGGGTGAGAAGATGAGCAGGTGGTGCATGTAATCGACATCGACGATCCCCTCGACCCGCGGCTCGACGACTTCCGCGACCTCAATTCCTCGGACAGGCGCCCCGATCTACCCGAGGGCAAAGGGTTGGTGATCGCGGAGGGCGTGCTCGTCGCGCAGCGCCTGCTGAGCTCGCGTTTTCCGATGATCAGCCTGCTGGGTGTGGATCGACGGCTCGACGCGTTGCGCGAGGACCTCGCCGATTCGGACGTTCCGTTCTATCGGACGTCGGCCGAGGTGATGGCCGAGGTCGTCGGCTTCCACCTCAACCGTGGTGTGTTGGCGGCGGCGAACAGGCCGCCGGCCCTCGATCTGGACGAGGTGCTGGCGGGCGCGAGCACGGTCGCGATTCTGGAAGGCGTCAACGATCACGAGAATCTCGGGTCGATGTTCCGCAATGCGGCCGGTCTCGGGGTGGACGCGGTGTTGTTCGGGGCCGCCTGCGCCGATCCCCTGTACCGACGGTCTGTCCGGGTGTCGATGGGGCATGTGCTCCGAGTGCCGTTCGCGAAGGTGCCCGAGTGGCCTCGTGGCCTCGATCGGGTGCGGCGGCACGGTTTTCAGCTGATCTCGCTGACGCCGAACCCGGAGGCGGTGTCTCTGGCGACGGCGATGACGGGGGAGAAGGTCGCGTTGCTGCTCGGTGCCGAGGGGCCGGGTCTGACCGAACACGCCATGCGCGCCACCGACATTCGCGCTCGTATTCCGATGGCGCCCGGTACCGATTCACTCAATGTCGCGACGGCCGCGGCGATGGGCTTCTACGAACGGGTGCGTCTGACGTGAAGGATCCGGACGTTCGCTGGACCGGTGTCCCGGTTGCCGTGATCGCGGCGATCCTCGTCGCGGTGGCACTGACGGCGTTCGGCCTGGAACTGGCCAGAGTTCATCCGCTGCTCGCGATCGGCCTCAACCTCGTCGTCGTGGCAGGCGCAGCCCCGACGGTAATGCGGTGGTTCGGCGTTCCGGTATGGCGTTGGGCCGTGTACGGAGCGAGCGCGGGGGCGGTACTGAGCTTCGTTGCGCTGGCGGCTCTGGCGTTCTGAGCCGGCCCGGGCAGGGTTGCGCACTACCGGCGACGATCGGCGGAATCCCGTCGATTGCCGGTCGTTGTGGGCAACGGTGCCCACCCGAGCCACTATTTGCGGGAGAACCAGCGCTTCTTCGGTCGCGGTGCGGGCTCGGCCGATTCCGCTGCGGGTGCATTCTGGACCGGAACGTTCTGGGGCTGCGGCTCTTGGCCCGGTACGTACATGGTGAAACCGCAGACAGGCAGCGCATTCGGGTCGAGCTCGCCGGGCTTCGGGGCACCGGTGTAGCGGAAGCCGAGCCATTCGGCGTTGGCGGCTTCGGCGAATTCCTGGGGGTGGAACGGCAGTGACTGCGGATCCGGCATCACTCCGGGCGGATAGATCAGCGGGTGGTCACCGGCCCAGAACGGACGCTCCCACACCAGAGGCAGCCCCACGTCCTCGTAGATGTAGACGGGGGTGGCGCTGAACGAGCGTCGGAACTCACCGCGCTCCCAGTAGGCGAACGCACCCCAGGCATGCTCGGGGTCCGAGGCGACGAGGTAGGTGTGCTCGGAGGCCAGTGGGCGGGTGACGGATTCGGGAAGGGTCGACGGCGTGGGCACCGACAAGTTGGATCCGCAGACGACGGTGACGCCGGGGTAGCACCCGATGAACACGTGATCGTCGTCCACACCCGCCGAAGTCGAGATGGGTCCCTGCTCGAGGGGGACGGCCGTGAGATGGGGGTAGAGCCGTCCGACGAGCGCACTGGCGGCGTTCCAGTCGGAGGTGGTGGCTTCTCGCAGTACCGATATGGGATCCGGTGCGTCCACGTACCAGATCGTTGATGCTTTGGCCCCCACTACCGGCACCTCTCTCTCCGTGACTTCCATCGAAGCCTACGGTGTGGGTGTCGGCACTCCGACATCGCGCGGCACATCGGTCACACGAAGAACTCAGTTGTGACCGCTGCTGCGCACACCGAGCAGGACGTCTTCCCACGATGGCATGGCCGGCTTGCCACGCTTGTCCTTGCCGCTGGTGTGACCGGCGGCAGGCTTGGGTGCGGGCCTGGGCTCCCTGGCCGCCGGTTCGCGTGGCTGCTCGGGCTCGGGAGTCGGCGCATCGTCCACCTCGACGTCGATGGTCTCGGCGTCGATCTCGCTGTCGGCGGTGGTGCCGTAGTACTCGTCGAAACTCTGCTGCGAGGTCTCGTCGTCGGAGTCCTCGGCGGAGGCAAGTGCACGTACCGGGGCCAGGCCGCGGAGTTGACGTCCGAAGTCCGGGTCGATCAGTTCGCGTGCGGTGTCGTCGAGCGGAGCGATGGTGCCGCCGTGACCGTCGGGCAAGAACTGCCAGTGCGCTTTGTTGGTGGTGCGCCCTGCCTGCCACTTCAGCTGGGCGACCCACTTGTTGTCCTCGTCGCGCCAGGCGTCCCACGCCGCGTCGTCGAGGTTGTGTCCGCGCGCGCGGAAGGCGAGGGTGACGATGTCGAGCAGGGTCTGCACAGCCGGGCCGTCGTGCCGCAGCGGATGTCCGGCCTGGGCCATGGACGCTGCCTGCGAACGCTCGAGCAGTACGGGGTGCGCGAACACCTCGACTCGGCTGATGGCCATTCCGGAATCTGCGGCGACCTGTTCGATGGTCGCGCCGCTGCGGATACGGGCCTGGATTTCCTTCGGCCGGAGCAAGCTGTCCATTTCGATCTCAATCTGTCCTAGTCGAGCGATGTCTCCGCGTGAGGCTGCGCGGAGTTTGTCGTCGGCTGGAAGCCGGAATCTGTCGCCGGTTTTGGGATCTGCGCACACGACGAACTTTCCGTCGGCCTCGAGACCCACCACACGTAAGTCTCGCACCTTGACCTCCTCATCGCGCCGGCTCGCGATACCGTCGAATTCGAGCCTAGTTCACCTACCGTATTCGGCGGGTGTCCGACACGCCTCGCGGCGGTGGCGTCGGTTTCTTTCTCAGAGAGTAGACAGCTGCGCGCTCGGTTGCACCCGATCGGCCGAAGTCGAGTCGATTCGATTGCGCGACAACGGCATTGAATCTCGACGAAGAAAGAATACGCCGAGTCCGAGCCCGATGGTCAGCGCCAGGGCGTGGCCGGCAGCGGTGAACGAGGGATCGGTGATGGCTCCGACGGCGACAACGGCGATCCACAATGCGCCCCACACTGCGCGCCACGGCATCGTCAGGTATCGAATCAAGGAGCCCGCCACCGCAGCTGCGGCATAACTGACCCCGACGTCGACGGCTACGGCCAACGAGTCGGCAAACCAGTCGACGTGGATGCCGACGAACAACCCGACAGCCACCAGTGCCGTCGCGCCGATGTGCCCGGCGGAGAACGTGAGCAGAAACCGGCGCCACCCCGAGACCCACTCGGCGACGGCGAACAGGATGGCGACCGAGGCGAGCCACCACCAATCGGGCCGGCCTTCGGTGAGGAAGGCGCTGGTGACGAGCGTGGCGAGATGACCGTCGGTGAGATTGTGCAGGTTGGTGCTCGCGGCGTGCAGCACATGCCAACGATCGTGCGGCCCGATCTGCCCGAGAGTGACGGTTCCTGCGGCTGTGAGCAGGCAGAACACGAGCGTCACCCGCAGTCGTAGAACGACGGACAGGAGCCTGGACATACGAACGCTCCCTCCGAGGTCGTTACGCTTGCGTAATTGATAGCAAGTGTAGGCCTCGGAGGGAGCGCTGTAGCTGTGAGTTGGCTGCCGACTAGCTGTTCTTCTCGGGGACGTTGTGGACGGTCAGTCGCTCGATGGGTGACTTGCCGCCGATGCCTGTGTGGGGTCGGTGGTGATTGTAGTGA
>NZ_JBFBKN010000034.1:0-38798 GCF_040702225.1 Rhodococcus sp. NPDC080181 | reverse complement strand
CCTGCGGTGGCTCTGGTGGGCGCTGCGCGCCCACCGCCAGAAGCCGGCCGCCAAGGCGGCCTATTGCGGTCTTCCATTGCCGGGCGCTGCGCGCCAACGGCCAACGGATCACCTATCTTGGTTGTCTTCCAACATCTTTCACATTCAGTACACCTTCGGACCGCTGCGCGCCCCGACCAGTAGACCGCTACCGCAAGTGGGGCACGCTGCGCGTACCCCACTTGCGGTACGATTACTACTCCCCCACAGTGAAATTCACATCGAGATACGAGAAATTGTCCCGTAGATGCTGCCGTACATCGTCGAGATCAACGGACTCGTCCGCATCTTCTTGGCTACGCGCCGATCGCGTCATTGTTAATGCAACCGTGACATTCACTTCTACATCGAAGTCACGTTCTCGGCCTTCGAGCCCCCACTGTTCGCAGAACCTCTCGAACTCGCTGCACAGACTGTTCTCGTCCGCCCATTCGCACGCGGACTCGTTCAGCCGCCTGACCCACTCGCGATGGTTCGCACGCTCGGTATTGGCGCTCTCGCGTACGGCCTGCAAGGTCCGTTCGATGGCGGCCCGTTCGTGGATCGGCCGCACATACTCACCGAACCACGCGGGAGCGGCCCCAGGTGACACCGTGACCGGTGAGATGTCACGTGGCCGCACCAACCCCGTCCAGCTCTTGTAGGTGTGCTCGACGGCCATCAACGGCTCACGCCACACGACAGCAACGCTTGCATGAGTCTCGGTGGCATTGCGCTCGTCCACCGAGAACCATCCCGACGCGGCGATACCGCCGCTTCCATCACTTATCTGCACATAGGCCCCCTCTGCGGGGTATCCCGCAACCAGGGGCTCTGGCAAGGCCTCGAGCACGACGGCCCGGTTCGACCAGTCAGCACCCCCTAGAGACCCGTTGTCGAAGGCCACCTCGAGCACGGACGCAACTGGCAATACTGAATCGACGATCGATGTCATGGCAGATTTCAGCCTCTCAATTCGGGTGACGGATGGTCAGTCCGCCGATCAACAGAACGCCTCTGAATCTACCATCGAAACACTTGCACTGGAAGACGTAAGAGTAATCGAAACACGTTGATAAACAACGCTTTTGGGATCACAACTATCGACAAGACGCAACCCAGCAGCGGCCGCAATTGTCCCCGGCGCACTCGGTGCCGGGGACAGGGTGCGCCCTGTCCGAAGCCAATGCCGGAATAGGATCGCTCAGGTGCCCCGTCCCTTTCCGCTTCTCGACGACTCCGTCTTCACCTCCTCCGGATACAAGCGGAGTACCAAACGGGTGGGACCCGATCTCGACGACGCCTGCCTCTGCGGATCCCGCCGGCAGACACGGTCCTGCCATGCGACTGCAGCCGGTCGCTGGATCGCCTCGGAACCGCCACCCCTCCTGAACGATGCTCGCACTGGCTACGCACACCCCGAGTGCTTCGGCCAGGCAGGAGCAGACTGTTCCGACAAGATCAGTAGAGAGCATTGGATCAGTGCCAACATTCACCGGCAGCTGCACATCGACGGAAAAGCACCCATGCTCAGCGGCGCACCGTGGCTCCATGGAGCATCGAAATCGGTAGGCACAAAAGCACTAGCCTCGAAGATCCTCTGCGAGCGCCACAACAATGCCTTGTCACCTTTGGATTCCATTGCAGGACAGTTCTTTCAGGCAGTACGGGACATGCAGTTGTCATTGGCGAGCACGACAGCACCTTTCCTAGGGCCGGCCGACGATCATTTCCTCCTTCTCAGCGGACCTCGACTACAACTCTGGCTCCTCAAACTTGTTCTGGGGGGCGTGGCCTCACGCTCCTTCGGTGCGGCCGGGACACCCCTGAAGTCGGTCAGGACACAACCAGGGGTTGCGCTCCATGATATTCTGTGGCGCGGAGCGTTGTTCCCTAATCGATGGGGATTGCACGCTCGAAGGCACCGAGTCGATCCCAAGGGCACGCCAGAATCCATCGGCGTCATCAACCACACAATTGACGACGAGGTATGCGGTGCAACAGTTCAATTCGGGGCACTCAACCTGAACCTCGGCCTTGGGGTGCCCGAGAACAGCGCGACGGTACAACCTGCTTCATACCGCTTCGACAGACCCTCGACAAACGTCCAGAAATACATTGCGCTTGCCTGGCCAGAGGACGGCCACGAACCCATCAGCTACTCGAACCTTGGATAACCCACGGCGCGACCGCTCCGCAGTTCTACCCGTATCCGCGATGTACTCTCGCCGGCATGACGACGCTCACCAATTCCCTGGACCAGGCCAGTTCTACGATCCAGGACGCCGACCGCCGCATTCAATCTCTGCAGGCCACCCTGGACGGCACCAAGGAAGACCTCACGAAAACGCAGGAGGAACTGACTCATCTAGCTCTCGCTCTCGACACCTACGCTGCAGCTACCGAGGCTGGGCAACCGGTCGAAGGGAACCAGCTCAGACTGATCTCAGGAGCACTTGCAGCCGCAGCACAGAGCCTCACTAAGGCTTCCGACGCGCTTCGCGACGACGTGATCGCAGGCATTTAGCTAGAGCAAGTGCACGCTCCTGGTCTCGGACTCTTCTTCTCCTCGGCGATCTCGCCGGGCTTGCCGTCCTGTTGCAACCGGCCCGCTAGAGCCCCGAGCCACTTACAGCGACAACTTCCCGATCCAGACCGAGAACTAGATCGTCACGCACACAGACGAGTCAGCCGGACTTCTGGCCTGGTGAACTGAGATGACGGAACGGCATCACGACGTCTGCAGCACGTAAACCGACGGCCCCGCCGGCTGCGAAGGGCTTGCGATTTACGTCCGGCCCACCGCTGGTGAGCTGGTTAACGATCTACGCGTTGTTGCCCGTCGACGTACTGATCCATTCGCCACCGCACACCTTGGCTGTCGAGGCCCAAGAGCGGCCGACCTGACCGGTGTGGTTGCATTCGCGGCATGACCGACGGGCGCGTCCATACCGACAGTTCCATCACATCCTTCGACGAGGACAAACTGGAGCGCGGTGAATTCGCCCGTCGCGTTGCCGACCGCATCCGCATGGCGGGAAGCGGGCCCAGCATTGTTTTCGGCCTTGCCGGGTCTTGGGGCAGCGGAAAGACGTCGGTACTGAACATGATTCGACTGGAGTTGGAGAAGTCCCAGAGTTGGGTGGTCGCCGAGTTCACTCCATGGGCGGCCAGCGACCTCGACGCTCTGACCGTCGAATTCTATGAGGTCATTGCATCCGCGATGCCGCAGCAAGGCGAGAACGCGAAGACTGCCCGCAAAATGTTGATGTCTGCGGCACCGATAGCGGCATCGGTGGCAAAAGTAGCCGTCGAAGGACTCATCGATCGACAATTAGGAGCCGGCACCTGGAAGAAGATTCTCGAGACCACGACCTCGACAACCATCGACCAAATCGGAAGTTACGCCCCAACACCGGATCCGTTCCGCCGCCAGTTCGCAGCAATGTCGAACGCCATCGAAAGTACCGGCGCGCAAGTATTGGTGCTCGTCGATGACTTGGACCGACTACACACCGACGAACTACTCGCAGTGATGAAGGCAGTCCGATTGCTCGGTAGATTCCCTGGGGTCCACTACCTACTCTCCTACGACAAACGCACGGTCCTCGATCTGATCAGGGCGTCCGATCTCGCAGGCACAGATCCCGGTCGAGCCCACGCCTACCTCGAGAAAATTGTCCAGTACCCGTTCGAGCTACCACCTCTGCAACCTATGCACAGCCGCCGCGAAGTCACCGAGCAGATCACGGCCATCGCACATCGGTACGAGTACGACCTCACCGGCACCGACTCCACGCACGAGCGACCTTGGGACCTCATCGACGAGCTACTGGCCCTGCTCCCGTTCGTCAACCACACCACCTTGCGTGCGATCTACCGCTGGTGCACGCAGGTCGACGTCATGCTGGCCTTGCTCGGCCCACGCCATCTCGACCTTCTCGACGCAGCGCTCATCACCTACCTGAGACTGCATCACGAACACATCTACGATCGACTCCCAGGGTGGCGTTACGAGCTTGTAGGCGACGCCCTCAACCATGTTGTATTTCCAGCAACCAAGCGCGACACCGCCGAAAACTGGCTGGCCCGCCTTCGCGATGACGACTCCACCACCGACGAACGCGAGCTCACCGATGTCTACAAGATCTTGGTCTACTTGTTCCCCAGGCTACCGCGCCAGCTGTACACCCGAACCCGGCCACACACCCGCACCCCTCAGGTCCACCACGACGAGTTCTTCGACCGCTATTTCACATTCGGTCTTCCAGCCGGAGACATCAGCGATGTCGCAGCAGCACAGGAGGTCTCATCTCTGGTCCTCCACAAAGCGCTTCCCGAAAGCGGAGTACTCCGCACGTTCCTCGAGTCGGGCGGGGACCGCCAGAAGCTAGCGCTCAGCAAACTCAGCCGCGAACTCGAACCCCTCGTCATCAGCGTGAGTGCCGAGAGCTCGGTGTCGATCCTCGAACACTTGTGGCCGTCGCTGTTGGGCGGGCACGGACAACTATCTTGGATCGGACCGGGAGTCACCATCGCAACGATGCTGATCGTGCGAGCAATCGACGCCAGCTCGGACTCCGCCCATAGCCGAGCAGCACTGAACCAGATACGCCAGCACATCGGTCTACAGGAAACAACAACGCTGCTCAGCCAGTTTCGTCAGAGTGAGGGCCGAGTCGACTACCCAGCCAACATCACCGAGGCCATTGTCGACATGCGCGAGGAAGTTCTGCAGGCATGCATGACGGATCTAACTTCTTCAGTGCAGCCTCCGGGCGCGAGGGTGCTGAGCTTCATCTACTTTCTGACCACTGAGATGTATGCAGAACTACGACACCGCATCGACAGCGCGGACTTGACTCAACTAGACGTCGCGACACGGATGGTTCGAGTCGGAAGCACTATGCGAGAAGGATTGGAGGGCAACTTCTACCGGAACCCGTTCGCGGAACTATATCCGTACGCTGAATGGGATCTGACACTCTTCCCTGATCCGCCATTGATAGGTGAGCTTCCCGAGCCACATGATCATTCGGTCGAAGCTCGCCAAGCTCAGGCAACGTACGCCGTACACACGATCGTTTCCGGAGAGCAGTGACCGTCTTCGAGACGTTGGCTCGTGCCCTGAAATTTCCTCAACGCGAACCTACGACTTCCGATGCCGTAAAACACATGCCAGTGCGGTGATCGCCATGATTGATTCTGTCGAGTTCACCTGACACCACTTGTCGTTCTCGTTCGACACCATGCCTGGCGGCGAGAAGATGGATATCGCTGAGCGGTGACACCGCTGGGGGCTGGGGGTCGATCAGTAGGTCCAACAGGCTGCTGCTTCGCGTCTCTGAGCGCACTGAGCTTGACGTGTAGGTTTTTTCCTACGTAAGGTGCAAGCATGGCTATCAACACAGTGAAGACAGTGACCGTATTCGTCTCCGACCAGGACCGTGCGCACGACTTCTATGTCGACACGCTCGGGCTCGAAGTGAAGACCGACCAGACCTTCGGCGAGAACCGTTGGCTTGAGGTAGGTGCCCCGAGCGGCACCACCCTCGTGTTGCACAAGCCGTTCCCCGGAATGAGTGCCGGCGGCGGGCAGGGCACTTTGTTCGCCAGCTCCGACCTCGACGCTGACGTCGCACGCCTGCAGGAGGCAGGCGTGGTCGTCGACGGACCGAACGACATGCCGTGGGGTCGGCAGGCCACCTTCTCAGACCCGGACGGCAACGGCTTCGTACTGCAGGGCTAAGGCGACGCGCTGTGCCTCGGCGATTCAAGAGCGGACCGCTGGACGAGGTGTTCGGCGCTCTCGCCAACCCCACTCGTCGTGACATCCTCGACGCGCTGCTGGGCGGTGAGCACACCGCCGGGGAACTCGCAGGGAAGTTCGACATGGCCCGTCCCAGCGTCTCCGAGCACCTCCGCTCGCTGCGCGAGTCGGGACTTGTGGACGAGCGACAGGAAGGCAGGCACCGCTTCTACCGTGTCACGGGTGAACCGTTGGTCGAGCTGATCGACTGGCTCACACCGTATGAGCGCTTCTGGCGCGACCGAATGACCGCGCTCGGCGGCGTTCTCGATGAGATGGATGAAGAATGACCACACATGACGACCTGACTCGGATCGAGGTTGACCAGTACTTCCAGCATCCGCCGCCCAAGGTGTGGCGTGCGCTCACGACCCCGGAGCTCATGGCCCAGTGGCTGATGCCCAACGACTTCGAACCTGTCGTGGGCCACAAGTTCACCTTCAGGGCACGTCCGGTGGCGCAGACCGGTTTCTCCGGACAGATCTCATGCCAGGTGCTCGACATGCGACCCCAGAAGATGCTGCGGATCAGCTGGGCCGACGCTGAGAACACTGACGGGATGGCGACCACGGTCACCTGGACGCTGCAGCCTGAGGGGAAGGGCACCCGCCTGTTCCTGGAGCACGCTGGCTTCGATCTCGACGACCCCACGCAGCAACTCGCCAGGAAGTTCATGAACGGCGGCTGGCGAAGCCACGTCCTGCGCCGATTGAGCGAACTGCTCCAGCACCTGCGGTGACCGGACCGAATCGACCCGCACCGCCCGACCACGGCTGACACATGTCAGGGAACGAATAAGAACAAGGAAGGCCAACCATGGCACGCACTATCGCGGAGAAGCTCCAGATCAAGCCCGGTACCGAGCTGCTGCTCGGCCGTTCCTCGCCCGAGCACCGAGGGCTACTCGACCCCCTCCCCGAGGACGTCACCGTCATCGACGGGATAGACCGCGACACCACCGACGTCGTGGTGATGTTCGCCCATGATCGCGACGAACTCGACACGCTGCTGAACAGCGTGTTTCCGCTGCTCTCGTCGCCGAAGGCCGTCTGGATCGGCTACCCCAAAGGCAACAAGGCCGACATCAACCGCGACAGCATCTGGAAGCGCGCCGAGGAGTCCGGCTGGACCCTCAACGGCAACATCTCGCTCTCCGACAACTGGTCGTCGGTTCGCCTCAAGCCCATGAACTGACCGGGGCACGACATGACGTTAGGACGGACGGAACCGACGCCGAGTGCGGACATCGCGATCCAGGCGCGAGGTCTACGGATTGAGTACCCCAAGCGCACGGTGTTCGAGACATTGGACATGAGCGCTCCCGCCGGAAGGATCACAGCGGTCCTGGGACGCAACGGGTCGGGGAAGACCACGCTGGTGCGTGCGCTCGCGACCCTCCAGCCTTACCAGGCTGGGTCGTTGTGCGTCCTTGGTCACGAAGTGAAGGATTCGGCCCAGACGGTCCGGGGGATCGTCGGACTGGCAGGACAGCACGCCGCCGTCGTGGCCGAGCTGACCGGAGTCGAGAACCTCCGCATGGTCGCACGCCTCTACGGACTATCGCCGAAAGAGGCCCGCCGAGCCACGGCCGCGGTGATCGACGAGTTCGCACTCAGCGAGTTCGTCGACCGGCGCGTCGCCACCTACTCCGGCGGACAGCGACGTCGCCTCGACCTCGCAGCGACATTCGTGAACAGGCCGTCAGCGTTGCTGCTCGATGAGCCGACAACCGGACTGGACCCTCACAGCCGCAACAGCCTCTGGGAGTCCATCCGGACCTTGCCCGCGAACGGCACATCGGTGCTGCTGACCACCCAGTACCTGGAGGAGGCGCAGGCTCTCGCCGATGAAGTGGTGATCATCGACGACGGCCGCGTCGTCCAGGCCGGGACACCCCACCAGCTGCGCTGCACGATGGCCCACACCAAGCTGCGCCTCGTCACCCACGAACCACTGTCCGACGACGAGTCCATCGCGCTGGCCGAACGAGTGCTCGGCGAGGTCAGCGAACTGCGGGACAACGAACTTACGGTGACCGGACAATTCGACCTAGACGCCGCGTACCGCGCGGTGACCGAGCAAGGGATCTCCTCCGACATCGCTGAGTTCTCCGTGTCGCCACCGACGCTCGACGACGTCTTCCTATCCATGACCGGAAGCGAGGCACGCACATGACCGCCACCATCCACACAAAATCGGCAACCTCCCCCAGCTCAGCGGGCCTCACTGCCACCAGCGCCATGATCGCGTCGAAGACGCTGAAGGTGTTCCTCCGCGACCCGCAGGCCGTGTTCCCCACCCTCCTACAAGGCGTGCTCTTCCTGCTCGTGTTCCGCTACGTCTTCGCCGGTGCGATCGACTCCGCTCCACTGGCGTACGTGGACTACATGACGCCCGGCATCATCACCACCACGCTCCTGTTCGGCTCGTCCCAGGCAGCGGTCACCGTCGCCCGGGAGCGTTCCGCCGGGTTCACCGACCGAGTGCTGTCACTGCCGGTAGCCCGCCTCGGGGTCACGCTGGGGCGGCTAACCGCCCAGTCGACGATCGTCGTCGTTGCGGCGCTCACGACGCTCATCGCGGCCTTCATCACCGGCTTCCGGCCCCATGCCGGCGTAGGTGAACTGGCTGTAGCGTTGGCGATGCTGATGCTCTACTCGATCGCGTTCGCGGCGTTGTTCCTCGCGCTCGGGTCCGCGGCGTCCAGCCCGGAGGCTGCCCAAGGGCTCGCGTTCATCGCGATTCCGCTCACCTTCATCTCCAGCGCGATCGTCCCGACGGCCTCGATGCCCGGCTGGCTGGCAGCGATAGCTGACTTCCAGCCGCTTACCCCGATGATCGACGCCCTGCGTGGCCTCACGCAGGCCGACCTGATCGGCGTCGATCAAATCTCGCTGATGGCCGCCATTGCCTGGTCAACCGGGATCCTGCTGGTCTCGATGATCATGGCGGTCCGGCTCGCGCCGCGGACCAAGGCGCTCAACTAACCGCAACCCGCGGACACCGACGTCATGGCTCGTGAAGCACGAACGTCCCGTGTCGACCTGTACGCCGCGATCCGACGCGATGCCAAAGCGGGCCTGTCGAAGCGAGCACTTCAGCGTAAGCATGGGGTCGGATATCGCTCCGTTGCATCAGCCCTGTCCTCAGCGTGGCCCAAGGAGCCCAAGCCGCCGCCGAAGCGAGGGTCCCGGCTCGATCCGTACCGTCCCGTGATCGACGACTGGCTGCGCGTGGATCTCGACGCTCCGAGGAAGCAGCGGCACACCGCGAAGCGGATCTTCGACCGGCTCCTTGCCGAGCATGACGCCGCTGGTGTGGTGTCGTACGGGATGGTGCGCGACTACGTCGCGACTCGTCGACGCGAGATCCGCATCGAGTCCGGGCGGGAGCCCATCAACACGTTCATCCCACAGACCCACCTGCCTGGCCGTGAGGCCGAGGTCGACTTCGGCGAAGTCGTCGTCCAGCTGCGCGGCGAGCTGGTGACCTGCACACTGTTCAGTCTGCGATTGTCCTACTCCGGGAAGGCCGTCCATCGCATCAGTGCCTCAGCCGGACAAGAAGCGTTCTTCGAAGGACACGCCCACGCCTTCCGGGTCCTCGGCGGGGTGCCGACCGGGAAGATCCGCTATGACAACCTCAAGGCCGCCGTCGCTTCCGTGATCGGGTTCTCCCGTCAGCGGGTCGAGGCGGATCGGTGGACCGCGTTCCGCTCCCACTACGGCATCGAGGCGTTCTACTGCCAGCCCGGCATCACCGGTGCGCACGAGAAGGGCGGCGTCGAGGGCGACATCGGCTGGTTCCGGCGGAACCACCTCGTCCCCATCCCCGAAGTCGACTCCATCGAGGAGCTCAACGCGATGGTCGACGCATGGGACCGCTCAGACGACGATCGCCGGATCTCGTCGCGTGCGCACACCATCGGAGAGCACTTCGCAGCCGAGCAGCCACTCCTGGCTTTCCTGCCGGTTGAGGAGTTCGAGACCGGCCGCTGGTTCACCCCTCGGGTAGACAGGTTCGCTCAGGTCAGCGTCCGGATGAACAAGTACTCCGTGCCCGCTCGCTACGTCGGCCGCCAGGTCAGAGTCCTGCTGCATGCTAGCGAGCTGGTCGTCTACGACGGCCAGACAGTGGTGGCGCGCCACGAGCGGCTGATGACCAAGAGTGGCGTCCAGCTCGACCTGGACCACTACCTCGAGGTCCTCCTCCGCAAGCCCGGAGCCCTCCCCGGAGCCACCGCCCTTGAGCAAGCCCGGAAGGCAGGCCGATTCACCCCGATCCACGACGAATGGTGGGCCGCAGCATGCAAGACCCACGGCGACGCCGACGGCACCCGCGCCCTAATCGAGGTTCTGCTGCTGCACCGACACCTCGCGCACGAACATGTCGTCGCGGGACTCGCCGCCGCTCTGCGAGCGGGAGGCCACACTGCAGACGTCGTCGCCCTGGAAGCCCGCAAGGCCGAAGACAGCACCCACGACAACGGCGGCGCATTCGACACCGCGGACTCGACTCGAAGCGACACCACCGGGATCGCGTCGCTCACCGAGCGACGACTGCGCAAGCCCTTGCCCGTCGATACCCGACCGCTGCCGACCGTCGACCAGTACGACCAGTTGCTACACCGCCCCTCACGCGTCCAGGAATGAAGGAGCCCCGCATGACCCGCCGCCGAGGAATGACCGAAGAAGCCGCCGACTCATCCATCGACCAGGCGTGCCGCATGCTGCGGCTGCCGACCATCCGCCAAGGCTTCGCCGACGGTGCCGACCGGGCCGCCGCCGAGCAGATGTCCTACCGAGGGTTCCTCGCCGAGCTCCTCCTCGCCGAGTGCGACGACCGAGCACGACGCCGCTCAGAACGACGGATCAAGGCCGCGAAGTTCCCCCGAGAGAAGTCGCTGCGAGCCTTCGACTTCGACGCCAACCCCAACATCGACCCCGCCACCATTCACACCCTGGCCAAATGCGACTGGGTCAAGAAGGGCCAGCCCCTCTGCCTCATCGGCGACTCCGGCACCGGCAAGTCCCACCTGCTCATCGCTCTGGGCACCGAGGTCGCCATGGCCGGCTACCGGGTCAAGTACACCCTGGCCACCAAGCTCGCCAACGAGCTCGTCGAGGCCGCCGACGAGAAGACCCTCTCCAAGACCATCGCCCGATACGGACGCGTTGACTTGCTCTGCATCGACGAACTCGGCTACATGCAGCTCGACCGCCGCGGAGCAGAACTCCTCTTCCAGGTCCTCACTGAACGGGAGGAGAAGGCATCGGTGGCGATCGCGTCGAACGAGTCGTTTTCCGGCTGGACCAAGACGTTCACCGACCCGCGTCTCTGTGCGGCCATCGTCGACCGCCTGACCTTCGGCGGAACCATCATCGAGACCGGCAGCGACTCCTACCGCCTCGCCCACACCAACCGCCAACTCGCCGAGCAGTAGCGACTGCCGAGGTGGTGTCGAACGAAGCCGACACTTCTCCTCAAATCAGAGCCCAAGTGGTGTCGAATGAGACCAACAAACGGTGTCAGACGAAGCCGTCATAGCCACCATGATGGTGGCTTCGATCCACGCCGCGACGGTTTACGCACCGGCGTTGGGGAATTCGCCGGTCGTGCCGGTTGTCAAGTGGGTCAACACCAACTAGCTACATCAGCTAGTCATTCGGTGCGATGCAGGAATGAACATTGTTACTGGTTTCCTTGTTCGTCCTGGACTAGACCGTGATGTGACCCTTTTCGACATAGCCACAACCGGCAGTGAGCAGACACCAGATGAGGTGCTTTATGCACTCGGCGCTGCCGCTGCCCGCAGCCGGATCGTGCGTACCGACGTCGTCGCCGCCACGGTGTGGACCAGCGACGACTGTCGAGCCGACCACAGCCCGAACCCGTGGTCGGCGATGGTTCTTGCCCGGGCATTGAACCTGATGCCCGATCTTTCACCCGACGACGTCATAGCTCACCCTGCGTTGACCTTTCGAGGGCTCGTTGTCGTCACCGGCCGCTGCCCTCTGACGGGCGCGCTGAGCGCGCTACGTCCGGCCCCTGACCCACTGGCTGACGCATCGTGAAACCTGGGTGCGCACTCGACATGTGACGAATTCCAGACTTCACTTGTCCCCGGGCTCTGTCGAGGTTTTTGCCACGACTCTCGCTCCTTGTCAACCCCATTCAGGGTTGGACTTGACCAACCTTCCGGACTCTGGTCATCCACCTCTGTGCGCCTTAAGTTCTCCGCTAGGAGAGTCCCCACCTGTCACAGCGAATGGAGTACCCGGAGATGACCGATCTCATCCGCGTAGCCTCCGATGAGCTGCGTGCCACGTCCGTCGCAGTCCTGCAATGGATCCGCGCATGGACACCCCACTCTCGAGCGGTAGCCACCGTGTTCGGCATAGCGTGGCTGGCCTTCGTGATTGTGTGCGGCTTTACCGGCGGAACCGTGTTGTTCGTGATGACCGCCGTCGTCGTTATCGCCGCTGTGCATCTCGTGCGCGGGGAATGGCGACGACCAGGTCGCAGCAATCCAGTTGCATTGTGCGACAACGCCCGCGAACACATTTGCACCCTCGTCTTCCGTCACTCCGACGGGCGCTGGTATCTACCCGACTGCATTACCGTCGGTCTGAATCCCGCCGACTTCACCGACCTCAGCGATCACTTCGATATCAACGACGTCATCACCCATCTCACCGCCGAAGCCGTCGATGTCACGCGCCGCTACTCCGCGGACACTCCGAGCGGAATGCTGCCCCTGGTCGAGATCGTGTCCAACCCGAAGGTCCGCGCTCGCCACTATGCGCTGCGTGGCTCCACGCATCCGATGTCCGACCACCCAGTGGAACCCACGCGCGCCTACGGGGACCAAACCAGCCACCACCCCAGCGACAGCCAGGTGGCAACAACTCTGATCCCGGACTCACCCGGCCGTGGACCGACCTTGGTCGGTCCCGATAGTCGAGCGCACCGCGTCGTCGGTACCGAGATAACCGTCGGGCGGGGCACCTACTGCGACATCACCATCAGCGCCGACACCAGCATCTCGCGACATCACCTCACCCTGTGTTCCAACGATGGCGTGTGGTGGTGTGCCGACAACAGCAAGACCGGTACCTGGATCAACGGAGTGCGTGTAACCCCCGGCAGATGGACCGAACTCGCCGACGGCGACCGCATCGCGTTCGGCACCACATCAGGCACGAACACCGCCACGTTCTACCGAACGGGTGCCCATGCTGCCCGCTGACCGGAACCTGCTGTTCTCGCCCCGCCTAGCCGGTGACTCTGTGCGACACTTCTTAGCCCAATACACTCGGAGGAGAACCGCCTTGAGCAGTGACGTCCCCGCTCACGCGTCGACTCCGCCGACCCCGACGATCCGATGAGCGCCGGCCCGCCTCCACCCGACACTTCGGCCAAGGAAGACGACGGTATGGACCCCACTGGGCCCGATGGTCATCAGAAGCCGAAGTTCGACGTCGACAACAACTGCGGTTGGCCCACCAGAATGTTGCTGCGGATCGGCGGCTTCCACCGCCCGTGGATCGACAACAATTCCGACGCCTCCAAACTTGCCGCCCAAGCCGGGATCCTGATTCTGGTGCCCACCATCGCCTTCGGCGGCGTTCTGGCCAGTGCCTGGGCAGTCAACGTCGGGCACCGCTTCAACTACTGGTTCATCTGGGTCCTTGCCGCCGTGTGGGCACTGTTCGTATTCTGCGTCGACCGATGGATCATGACCTCGATCGACTACGGCGACCTATTGGTCGGACCCCAAAACTGGCTTCGGCGAGCATGGCGTTCGGCATGGTTCTACATCGCACGCATCGGGATGGCGGTCGTCGTCGGTTACGTCATCTCCGAATCGGTCGCTCTCGGCATGTTCAACACCGCAATCGAACGGGAGTTGCCGAGCATCCAGTCCGAAAACCTCACCGACTACAAAGCATCCATAGGCGCAGAGTTCGACACAGAAATCGCCGATGCGAAGGATGCGCGCACAGCCGCCGAAAACGCTCAAGCTACAGCCAATAGCACCCGGAACACTGCCCAGGCTGATTGGCTGGCTGAACGTCAGGGGACTGGAGGCACGGGGGACGCCGGCGAAAGTCCCCCCAGCGCGAACTGTCTACTTCCGAGCGACCCGCGAGAGATCTGCGCGGAAAGCAACAGAAGATACGTGTACAACCAAGCCGACGCGACTGCACTTACCAGCCAGCAGAAGGCCCTAGAGGCGCAGGACCTCGTTCGTACGCTGGAGAGCACCCGCCAGACTCGAATCGACGAGAAGGCCGCCGAATACGAAGCGGTCAACGCCGCCGACACCAATGCTGTGACTCGCCACAGAGCCCTTGTCCGACTCATCGGCGACGACCTCGGATACAGATGGTTCTACATCGTCATCATCGTCACGCTCCTTGTCGTCGACCTCACCCCACTGCTGCTCAAACTATTCGGCCCTCACACTCCCTACCTGGAAAATGCGCGACGGGACGCAGCTCGTCTGCGCGCTCGCACCACTGTCCAAGTAATCGAAGGCGCGAAGGGCGAAGCGGACGCCCAATACGACTTGGACGACCGCAAGCACCGCAACCGGGCGAACATTGTGGCCCATGCCGGTGACCTCGACGAACGTGAGCACCGCAACCGGATGGACTCGCTGACCCGAGAACACGAGCACACCCTGGCCGATGTTGCCGCGAAGCACGCCGTCGCACAGACCCGTGAAGCGCTGCACAAACTGTCGGACGAATCCGCCGCCGCAAAGGATCTGGCCGACCACTATCTCAAGACCGCGTTTGCACACCTGAAAGAGCGCCGCCACCGTCCGCGCGCAACCCCCACCGAGCCATACACACAACAACACCCGCGCAACGCACAGCAAGGTGAACAACAACCCGACGACCTCAGCGGCGAGACCCCAACTCCGACACCGCAACCCCCACAGACACCGCATTCGCAACCCCCACAGACACCGCAACCGCAACCCCCACCGGCGCCGGCACCGGCAGCGCGCGCAAGCAACCACAGACCTCCTGCTGCTGCGCCGCGCGATGAGTACGGACTCGAGATCGGCAATGTGTTTCCCGACGACACAGTCGACAACCCGCTCGACAGGCACTGGCGAATCACAAAGTTCTGGCGTCACGTCAACGGCGGTTCTCTTCTACTCGCCGTCGACGAGAACAGTCCCGACAACGGAATCGAATACGTGATCAAGGTCTACCTCCCCGACCGCTCCTGGAAGCTCCGAAAGCGTGATCGGGCCCAAGGCCTCGCCGAACTCGATGCTGTTCCCGCACCAGGCGTGTCGATAAACGACGCCGTCGCAGACGTCTACTTTTCGGACATCTACCAAGACCAGATGGTGATCGTCACTCGACGATATCCCCACACCCTGAATACATTTCAAGACGCCCGAATCAACGGCAAAGAGCCCGGGGGCTTCGATCTCGCTCTGGTGCTGCAGATCGCCGAACGACTACTCAGCGCCCTGGCCTGGTCGTGGACGAAAAGAGAGAAGGGGGCTCGCGCGTACCTGGATATGAAGCCCCCCAACATCTGCATCGACCATGACGGCACCCCGAAGATCATCGACTGGGCACTTTCTCGAAGTCTCGATGAGGCCGCACACACCAGCTCACGGCTGCGGTTGCAAAGCCTTTTCTACTCGCCACCAGAGCAAGGCTCAGCAGGGCAACGGTGGCCGACCCACCTCGTTGCCGCCGACATCTACGCCTGGGCCGCAACTCTGTACGAGATGATCACCGGGAAACCGCCGTATCTGTACGAGGCCGAACAGCAAGGAATCACCCTCAACGACTTCCGAGACGGCAACCCGCGTGCCGAAAGGGCCTTGGACTCATATCGCAGACTGCGCAGTGGGCCTCTCACCCCGGTTTCGAAGTTCGCACCGTTTGTACCCGAAGGTCTCGACAAATTGCTGCGTCGATGCCTCGACCCTGCGCCCGAAAGACGCCACGTAGTGCCGACGGACAACAGTTTCGACGCACGTGTGAAAGCAGCTGAACGTAGCGCGGACGAGCTCATTCGATGGCTACGACTCGTCAGGCAAGATGCTCTGCACGTGCACGCAGGCGGCGCGATACCGGCAGCCCAACAGGTCGGTAGTTTCACGCGTTTCAAAAAACCTCCCAGGCAACAACAGCAGCAGGATGTCGTCGGCAACGCTGGCCATCTGGTTCAACAGCAGCATCAGCCGCGAACACCGCACCCCGACAGTGTGCCGACCGAAGACCCCCCTTACCTGCCACCGGACAACGATCCGGACGCGCCGCGCTCACCCGCCATCAATCGCTAACGGAGTTCCGATGCCCATCAAGTCAACAGGCCGACGGTTTCCACGGCCACGCGTGTCGAAGCGTTCGCTGCAGCGACGTCTCGACCGACTTCGGCACTGCCCACTGATCGGACGAGTCGGGACAATCGCGGTGGGAGCTCTCATCGCGGCCGGATTGTGGATGATCGATTGGCGGATGGGCATGGCGATCATTGCCGCGCTGTTGGCAGGCTGCGGACTGTGGTGGTTGGCGTCTCGACGCGGCACACGAAACGGTGCCGCCCGAACCGTCGAACTGAGACCCGTCTCGCACACGCCCACCACCGACCGCCCCGGCAAGGCATCACTCGACAACACGCAGCGCGTCTTTCTGCATGATCTGAGCGGCACGAGCGATATTCCACCCATCGAGTTGCGAGGCGAAACAGTGACGTTGGGGCGCGCACGAGGTAAGACCGCGGTCGTCACCGATAGAAAAACAAGACGCCAGCGTGCGCAGTTCGTCCGTCACCCACAGACGCGTCGGTGGTGGGTGACAGCGTTGTCCGGCGCGCCCATCACCGTCGATGGGCATCGCGTGTACGCAGGCCAACCGCCGTTCGAGATACACGACGGCGCGGTCCTGATTGTGGGGGCTTCGGTGTATCGCGTCACGTACGTCGGCGAGCAACATTTCCCGCCGACCATCCCCGTCGGAGAAGTACACACCGAGCGTGCTGCGCCCGCCGTGCGGAAAAGCCTGCCCCACACACTCGGACGACCTATTCCCGAACCAGCCGGTGACGAGTCACCCACGCAGGCAATGGCACCCGCAGCAGCAGCGTTTCTCAAACTCCAAGCAGCCGGGGAAACCTCGGCGGGCGATCGCCGTCACAACAACGACGTTTTCCTGATTCGAGGACACACATCAGCAATTGCCGATGCCGCGGGCGGCGGCGAAGACGGCGTCCTCACAGCCCGAACTGTACGCGCGACACTGCGAACCCTTCTGCCCACTTCGCCTATCGACGACGTCTTCGCCGCCACTGATCAAGCACTTCGAGGACTCCGCGGACGCTCGGTTCTCGCCGCGCCTTCCACGCTCGACGTCCTGACACTCGACACCTCCACTTTCACTGTCTCCGGCGGGCACGTGGGAGACAGTCAGGTGTTTCGTGCCCACACCGACACAGCCGACGACACCATTCACGTCACAGCGATGACACCAGCCCTGCATCAGCACGCTGCCCTGGACAACGCAATCGGGTTCTTCTCCGACGCCCCAGCGGGCTACACCTACAAGTTGTCTCGATGGCACCAGCCAGCAGTAGCCAATGACCGCTACATCATGGTCACAGACGGCTTCCTCAACGCCTGGTCCGGCCCGCACACCCAAACGGACACCGCACCTGATCGAGACCCTGAAGACGCCATACGTGAGGTTCTCGGATCCCAGCCACCTGATGCCAGTCCCGCTCGACTAGCAGAAGCACTCGTTCGTGCGGCCCTTTCTGAGCACAAACGTCACGGCACAATCGCCGACAACATCACCGTGGTCGTGGCGCATCTGACATCCAACGCCGAGCAGGAATAAGGAGGATCTCGTTGAAAGCGCCCTATGTTCTTCCACCTCTCGAGACTGGACAGCACGGATTCCACGTCGAGTCGATCTACACGCCATTCACAAGAGACATACTCAACAATTTCGAGGGCGACCCGAGACTGAGCAACAACTGGTGCCCCGCAGTTGTCCGGGACGCGGAGACGGGCGTGTATCACGTGGTCAATCACAGCGAGTACCCCGTATACGTTGCGATGAGCGTACCGCTTAGGTCATCCAGTTTGTCATACAGGCAGGTGAAACTTGATGCAGCAGAACCTGAGCACAGACTGGGTAGCCGCACATACGGCGCAGTACTCGCACAATTACCCAGAGAAGCACGCGAATCAGGAGACGCCCGCGATGAGCGCAAAGGTAATCGCTTTGCACTGTCAGAACCTGGTGCTCGATACCGCATAGCGGTTGGACCACCTCCAGCGTTTGCAGTCCATGCCATCCGCCGCCAGCGCGAGTATGTTGTGCTGGTCGACACGCCCGAAGCAGGGTCCGAAACCTCGAATTCGGATCTGATCCCGACTTTCGTACCGAACGAGCATATCGAACAGCTTTCAGCTAACGAACACATTGCTCGGGCGCTGCGCGAATGGCTACACGACGACAAGCACAAAAGCACTCTTTTTTGGTTGACTTTTCGTGAATATGAATTCATCATCGGCGGGTTCTCTAATCCTAAAATTGTCAGAAAAGGCAAAATAGAAGAGTGGCTTGGAAGCCACTCGATCAGCGAGACAGGCGTATTCAAGAATCTCCACAGACTCATGGATAAGCATTTCGACGATATCAACAAGCTCTCATGGGCCAGCGAAGATGGCCTCAATCCAGGGATGAGTCGTTGGCTGGTTGACCACCACGTACTCACTGTCTCGGACGTCACCGACTTCGACAACGAGATGAAGAAGTTACACGGTTCTGGCTGGACGTCGCTGTTCGGTTGACACCAAGGAAGCTGCTGAAGCAGTAAGTGCGAGCGGTGTTCACGAACGGTCGGCCTCTAGACTCCGAATACCAATTCCCACTAGGTCTCGCGAGGTCGGCGGTGTCACAGCGTTACCGCACATCCGGACGTCTCGTTGCTTGGTTCCCCCGGGAAGAACGTACGAGGACGGAAATCCCATTGCGCCTTTGAGTTCCGGTACGTCGAGCATCCTGAAAAACAGGTCTTCGACAGCGATCGGTCGGCGTGTGGACTTTCGATGGTGAGCGGCAGCGGGCACGACCAAGCCATGGTGGTTACCCGATGCCGTCACAGTGCAGAGAGCGTCGCTGACCGATCGCGCAGTCGAACCTCCACCTCGCAGCTCTGCGATGAACGGGGTGATCACCGCATGATGGCGGCCACCCGCGGACACGGTCGAGAGCGCCTCCGAGGTTCGATGATTCTTCGACTGGCCCCGCAGCACCGACACGAACGGCTCGAACACCGGGGCCCGCCCCTCAGACGGCCGTGGGCTTGCCTGCCGATACTCGAACAGCGTGCCCGCGGCTTCTCTCGCGTCCTCGGCATTCGGAGCTGCCCAGTACCGGTCGATGCCGGCCTGGATTCGTCCGATCGTTTTCGGCTTCAGTGGACGAGTGCGGTCCCCGATTCGCTGGCCGGTCTTGGTCCAGTCGATGATGGTCGAGGCGGGCAGCCAGTCGGGCTCGAGCACGGTATCGGCACACGCACGTGCGGGGCACCGGTAGGAGTACTGGCTGCGGTACTTGCCCACGGCCACCCCTGGGTTCTTCCAGGCCTGCAACGCACGCACAGGCCCGCAGCGAGAGCAGGTTGCCGGCGGACGGACCACGGTCTCGAAGTCAGGTGCCCGGTTGCCGGCCTTCCAGAAGCACACGTAGACGCGATCGCGGGACTGCGGCGCTGGTGTCCCGAAAGTCCATGAGTGCATCGAATTCAGACAAATGAGGCGATGTTCGTAACCGAGGGCGCGCATCGCCGCGATCCATGGCCTGTAGAGAGGCCATGAGTAGATCTCGACGACGTTCTCGACGAAGACCAATTCGTATCGGTGATACTCGGTGAACCGAACGACGTCCCACATCGTCGCCCTCGATCGCTCGGCGGCCTCGGACGGTAGGTCGTCGGACAGCAACGAGATCTGCGCGGCGAGGCGCTTGGCCCCGCGTGCATTGGAGTGCCAGGTGCATTCGGGGCTGAACCATCCGATTGTCGTGCGAGGAAACAGCTTCGGAGTGATCTGAGAGAGGTCCGCGAGGATGTGCTCGGTGTGCTGGTGGTTGTACTGGTGCGTCTCGATTGCTTTGTCCCAGTGGTTCGATGCTGCCGATACTCTCACCCCCGGGATGGAGATCATGCCGGTCGTGGATCCGCCGGCACCGCAGAAGAAGTCCGATGCCGTGATGTCGAGCGATCCTTTCATCGGCCGGCTCCGTCGGGCGTGCTGTCCCACACACGTCGGTCGAGGATCCGGCCGGCGGCCTTACAGCCGATTCGTCGAACTTCGGTGCCGTCGTCGAAGTGGTGGTAGTCGCGGAATCGGGCGATCACCTCCGCTGGTGCCCACTCGCCCCACTGCTTGAACAGGAAGGGCACATCGGCAGCGGTGCACTGGTCCCGGATATCTCGTACCCATCGCGGATGCATCGGCCGTGCCCCGCGGCCTGACTCACCGCCGACGATCACCCAGTCGAGCGCTGGTTCGAGCTCGACGCCGCATTTCGAGTCTTCGACCGGACGAAGCCCGTCGCGAGTCAGCGCTCCTCCGATTCTGCTGGGTCGTAGGCGCGTGAGGTCGATCGGTCCGAGGAGCGGTTCGGCCGAGACGAACCGAAGAGCTGCAGGCGTGTCCAGCAGCGCCCATACTCGCAGGTCTGCAGTCTTCTGGTCTTCGGCCGAGACTCCGATCCACAGGTTCGGCAGGGGCCAGCTCTGGTACCAGACATCGGCGGGACGGAAGGCTGCGACGACACCTGCGATGGCGTCGTCGACGGCGCGGCGGAAGGCATCGGACTGGAGCAAAGACCGCATCCGAGCGGGTCTCTTGGTGAGCAACTGAAAGGTGTGCTGGCGGGCGAGCGCGATCACCGCGAACACCCGGGCGATGTAGTCGTCCGGGATTGCAGGGTGGAAGAGGTCGCTCATCGAATTCACGAAGATCCGGCGCGGTCGGCTCCATCGCAGCGGCTGGTCGAGCTTGCCGGGGCGCATCTCGACGTCGAATCCGTGCTCGAAGTAGTGCCCCGGTGTGCCGCGGAACCGCTCAGCGAGGGTTTGGGCGTAGCAGTGATCACATCCCGACGAGACTGCGGTGCAGCCGGTGACCGGGTTCCAGGTTGCGTCGGTCCATTCGATGGCCGTGGCGTCGCCCATCATCGCTCTTCCGGGTCGTGGAGGGCGTCGAGGAGCTGGAATCGTAGGTCGGCGTCTATCTCGAATGAGATCCCCCTGCTGGGCAATTCGATCGTGTAGCTGTTTCGATCAGGTGTGGTCGTGATGATCCATGGGTTGGGGTGGAGCGGGACAGCGTTTGTGTCGGTGGTGGGGTCGGTTTCGGTCATGGCGTCCTCCGAACGTTGGGTCATCGGCTGCAGACGCTCGACGCTGTTTGCGCATCGGCGCTGGTGATGTCGAGGTCATATTTCGCGGCCACAGTGAGATACGAAGTGACGTAACGGCATTGGTAGGGCGTGTTGGGTGGCAGCCAGGTGTCGATTCCTTTGTCCGACTTCTGCTGATTCGTACGTCCGTCCACCGCGAGCAAGTTGACGTCCAGGTCGTTGGCGAAGGCGGTTCGCTGGTCGATCGACCAGGCCCACGCCCCTGCGTTCCACGCCCTCGCCAACGGGTACACGTGATCGATCTGAATCTTCCCGAGGTCGTCGATCGTCGATCCTGTGTAGGGGTCGTGGAGTATCCCTGCTGTGACTTTGCAGTCGCGGGTTCCGGGCTTGAACTCGACGTCGATCAGTTGGGTTGCCAGGACGTCGTTTCGAGTGTCACAGCCGTTGTGCGATCCAGGGGCGGAAGAGTCGTCGGTGAATCACCCTAGGTTTTGTGCCGCCTCCAGTTGGGGCTGATCCTCGGTGCCGAGGCCAGAGTAGTGGAGCGTTTCGTACTCGATCGGGGGCATCTGCCCGATGCTCGAATGTAACCGTCTGTTGTTGTACCACTCGACCCAACCAGCGGTCGCGTACTCGACATCGGAGAGCGTTTTGTACGGCCCGGAATGGAAGATCGTCGTGCGGATGCACTCGGTCTTGTACAACCCGTTCGCTGATTCGGCGAGGGCATTGTCGTAGGCGTCCCCGACCGACCCGATCGATGCCGCGATGTCCTCGAGCTTGAGCCTTTCGGTCAGCATGACCGATGTGTACTGACTGCCAGCGTCCGAATGATGTATCAGCTCAGCAGCTTTCACTGCATGACCCTCCCTCTTGCGTTGCCACAGGGCCATCCGAAGCGGGATCGTCACCAGGTCCACAGTCTTCGACGTCGATGCATGCCAGGCGACGATCCTGCGGGAGAACACGTCGATGATGAACACCACGTACACCCACCCGGCCCATGTTCGGCAATATGTGAAGTCGGTGACCCACACTCGGTTCGGTTCAGCAGCGCTGAATTGCCGATTGAGCAGATCGGTGGCCCGAACACCGTCGGCCGATGCGATGGTCGTCCGGATCCCTTTGGATCGGCGAATACCGTTGTGGCACAGTACCTTCATCGCTCGGTCGACCGCGCCATAGGACACCCCGGGAAGTACGGTCCGGTCGAGATGTGCGTGCATCTTCACCCTGCCGTACAACCCTTCCGGTGTCATTTTCCGGCGGCCGGCCTCGTCGGTGTGCCACACCGCCCCGCGCACCGCATCGACGACGTGGGCGTCGGAGACAGTGCGCGCCGCGGGCTTGCGTGAACGCCATGCCCGGTAGGTTCTCGCGGCGATCTTGCAGCCCTGATCACGCAGGACACGGCAGATCGACTCGACCGCATAACCGTTGGCGCGCAACGTATCTATGAAGTTCATGATCATCGGTTGCGGGGGTCGAGTTCCCCCGCGAAGAAAGTCGTTGCGGCTTTCAGAATCGCAACATCCTCGCGGAGCTGCTTGTTCTCGGCTTTCAGTTTTTTGATCTCGGCGGATTCCTTCGAGGTAGTCCCGGTTCGAGCTCCAGCATCGACTTGGGCCTGAACTGCCCAGCGTCGTACGGTCTCGTGGCCGACCCCGACCTGCTTGGCTATCGCCTCGGCGGCCGCTGTCAACGACGCGTATTCCGCACCGTGGTCCGCGAGCAATCGCAGGGCCCTCGCACGGACCTCCGGATCGATTTTCTTGGGCATGTGCTCATCCTTCCTGACTCAGAAGGAAGCGGCATCAAACCTGGGGTGATTCATCGGTCCACGCCGGGCCGAACACGCACCCTGAGCCCTTCTTGCAGGATCGGTCGTATCCATCGACGTCTGGGAGCGAGTCCACCGTTTCGAGCTGAGCGAGGAGCTGCGCGATGGGTACGGGCGTGCTCGCCGCAGTTGTGTCAGCGGTCTGGACCACCGCTGGTCGTGAGAGCGGATCGGCGTGCGTTCCGAACGTGTACGTCCCGACCGCGAGTACGGCCATCACGATGGGGACCGCGATGCGCCGTCTACGCGCGCTCATCGAACCGCCTCCGCCTGCAAGTCGGTATGCCCGCAGCTTCCGCGCCGATTACCGTCCGAGTGATCTGGCCACCGATGCAGTAGTGCCAGGGTCAGCGCCGAGAAGGCAGCGAGCAACGTGCCGGCCAGGGAGACGACCAAGCTGACGGTGACCAGGTCCTTCACGATCGGCAGAGCCCCGTTGAAGATCGCGAGCATGCCGACGACGTAGCCGACACACGCGAGCGCAACAGTGCGAGCCTCGCGGCGGGCATCTTCGGCCGCGAGGTGGCGCTCTACGTCGTGGATGGCGCACTCTCGACCAGATTGTGGGTCCATCAGGGAGTCCTTTCGTAGTGAGCGCGGTGGCAAACGCAGTCCTGTACGGGGTAGATAGCGTGGAGGTGAGGTCTGTGACAGCTGGCCACTGAATCGCAACCCAGGAGAGTTCTCCTGTGGCTGCACCGTGCGGGCGATATGCGACCGGGTGTCACAAGCGTTGCGAGTTCGGGGCCGTCGGGTACTGGTCTAGTGGCCGGTCGCCGGGATGGACCGGGCCGACGTTGCGACGCCACGGCCCGGTCAGGTAGTCGTAGTGCTCTTGCGTGAAATCGGAACCGATCAGATCTCGTGCGACCAAGCCTCGGCCGACATCGCGGGCAGCGACTCTGGCAGCCCCGCGGCCGAGGACGCCGAGCAGATTCATCGTCGCTGTGAGTTCGTGACGCCGATTGTCGCCGCAGGCCGCTGTGTGGGCAGCGTGCGTCGCCATCCGCCAGCGGGGTGCGCACCACCACGCGGCGCTGACCGTTTCCGGCGCCGTCTCCAGAAGATCGGACTCGACGTCGAGGGTGCGCGCCAACGCGAAGACCTGACGCCATTGTGAGCCGAAGACCACCTCGAAGACGTGAGCTGTCAATTCATGGGCAGGAACTGTCGGCTGGAAGCGGTCGGTGGCGGTCGGGGTGGTAGCGAAATACGTCTCGGACAGACCGTGTTGCATCCGGCGATGGACTTCGCCGGCGATGGCCCGGTATGCCCTGCTGTTCGGGTTGCAGCCGGTACTGCCGGCAGGTTGTGCATGCGGTGAGAGGCGGACCGCCGGCGGCCGCGTTGTCGAGCTCGAAGATTTCATGGGTACTCCCGTTTCTGTGGGACAGATGGTCGGTCTGTCGATCAATTTCTGACTGGTCTCTGTACCGCTATGCGACCAAAAACGCGGCTCTATTTCACTCTGCTACTTCACTTTCCGATCTTTCAGTGCCGTCCAGCCAGTCACCGATCCTGCCGCGGACGGCGTCGCCACCAGGAGGATCGTCGTAGGCGTCTTCGAGCGCTCCCCGCGCCCCGGATGAGATGACCGCGAGATCGCAGTCACGTGTCTCGACCCAGTCGCCCCACGTCCACCCCCTTCCTGGTCGATATGAAATTGCGTCGCTGCTGCCGGAACACCGTCGACGAAGACTTGCGTGTGGGTAGGTCCGTCCGGATCGCGCACGACGATCACCTCGATCCGCGGTGCCGGGGCGAACTCTCTCGTCACGATGTCGCACCGGCCAGACGCTCCGGTCTGTCGAACTCCCCTGCCGCCCGACTGTTAGAGCTCACGATTCGGTGCCGGCGGGAAACATCCTCTCTCGGCGGCCGTGCCCTCTGAACGGGCTTGGCATCCATTGCGCCACTGCGCCGTCGAAGCAGCCACTCGATCCCAGTTGCTACAGCACACGCCGAGCAAGAAGCGGCGAACACCATCGCTACACGGCGCGGATCTCCGTCGATGGCGGCATGGTCGGTCCGGTGTAGCAGTGCAGCCCAGGCCAATCCGGCAAATGCAGCAAAAACCGCCAACACTCCCGCCGCACCACGCGCTACGGCCAGCGCGCAGTATCGCGGCGAACCCGAACTGCTCGCAGGTCCATGATTCCTACCGTCGATCCGGACGAGGACTCTCATATTCGACACACCTCTGCTCTTCTCGGAAGTCGGATGGTCAGTCCGCTCATCTGGTGAAAACGGCGACAACAACGAAATGGTCGACGCCGCGGCTTTTGTGGAACCACCCACCAAGCCGATACGCCAGGACACTACCCACCGGACCCGGAGTTTGCTAGGGCTCAGCAGCGAAAACGTCCCCGGCGCACCCAGTGCCGGGGACGGGCCTGGGGCGAGCAGCGACCCGGCGCAAATCGAACGCCGTTCACTCCTCTCCCCAAGGCGTCCCCTACTCGGTCCCGTACAGCTCGCAGCGGTAGTGGTCTTGACCGCGTTCGTCCACGGCGTCCCAATCGACGCCGACGGCGTCGGCAAGGTGCCGCAGGTCGCTCAGGAAGTCTCCGAACACCGTTGTCAGTTCCTCGGTTTCGAGGCCGATCGGCCTGGCGTATGCGATCAGCCCTTCGGCAGCGTTGGCCGCTCGGACACCGTTGTCCCGGCTTTGGGTATCGAGGGTGTAGCCGATGCGCGGACGCTCGCGTCCCTCGACCGATGCGCGGAGTTCTTTCGGCGTCTCGATGCCGGATAGTCGCTCGGCCCTGTACTCGATATTTGTGTCGGACATGTTGTGTGCCTTTCTTTTTGGGGGATCGCTACACGATGGTCGTGCAGTGCAGTGCGGCCATCAGGCCGGTGTGGGTGGCGTGAGCCGGGGATGGTTCGGCGTGTTCGAGGACGTGGGCGGTGGCGTCATCGATGACCACGGTCATGTGGGCTCGGTGGCGGGTGAGCATCACGCACGCTCTGCCGGGGTCGAGATTGAACGGCTCGGCTGTCCGGTACCCGGCAAGCGGGTGCAACACGACAACGGCGGCGCGTTCGAGGCCTTGCAGAGAGTTTGCGGTGCCGACCAGTACGTCGGGGTGATCCGAGAGCAAGGCCCGGACAGCCGCAGCCTGCGTGACATGAGGGACGACGACAGCCAGGTCCGCCGCTGTCATGGCCCGCTGTCCGTCCGGTGTGCTCACATCGGCGTCCAGCAGTTCTCGCGCGCGCTGGGCGCACTGTGTGGCCAGGACGGGGTCGGTTGGGCCTCCGATGACCCGCACTGGCCGATGCGCGAGTTCGGGCAGGTCGGGGCCGCTGGACTCGGTCAGATGCTCCGGTGGGCGACGGGAAGTGAAAGGCAGGCCGGGGTAGAACAGCGGTTGAATGAGGGCCGTTGTCCTCGCGCCGAGACGCCAGGTGTGTTGCAGACGGACCACGCCGACCGAATCGCCGTGAGCTGCTTGCAGAGCGAGGGGGGCAGGCAGGTTCGGTGCGGTCTCGCTGCCCTCCCACCGCGATACGTCTCCGGTGACCACCGGAGCGATCTGTCCGGGGTCTCCGACGCAGACGACCTGTCGAGCCATCGCGCCGAGCGCCCCCAGATCGGCGTAGGTGCATTGCCATGCTTCGTCCACGATCAGCACATCGGCACCGATTCGGTCCGGGTCCGAGAACAGCCACCGCGCCGTGGTACCGATGAGAATTGCGCCAGTGTCATTCGGCCACCGCGCTTTTCGTCCTGTCACTACGGGCGTGCTTCCACTGTCGGGGAGGGGTGCTTTCGCCTTCCAGATCAACGCTGCTCGATCTGTCAGCGCGCCGAGCCGACGTGCGATTTCCACGGCTTGTTCTCGGGTTTGCGCCGCGATACCCACCCGGAGGTCTGCGCGATGGGCCAAGGCGGCGGCGAGCAACGCGACCAGTCGAGTCTTTCCTGCGCCCGGTGGTGACGGGACGACGACGGCGGGGTCTCCGGACCACACGGAGAACAGCACGCGTGCAGTGATCGGGTCGGCCATGATCTGCGATCCGGGCCATTGGGCGGGCGACGACGGTTCGGTTCCCCTGAAAGGTGTTGCGTCGGATTTCGGGGTGTCCGTTTGGGGTGCGACGAAACGCATTGTTGTGCCGTTCTTCTTCTAATGTGTTGTCAGTGAACATTTTTGATCCCCTAGTGATCACGGGCATCCTCTGCACCCGCTATCAGGACATCCAGCGGGACTTCGCGGCGCACGGCGCTCGGGGCTTGTCCGGTCGAAAGCCAGGAACGGCGAGCGCGGTACAGATTCCAGTACCTCGCCCGTCCTGCTCGCATCGTCGCCGGTGAAGGCGGTTGGGGCATCAGGGTCACCTGGTCTCCGTCGTTCGGTGCGTGCGCTCCGACCGAGCCGAGACCGAGCGTCAGTTTGCCGTTGACCACCTGTGCGGACGTGACGTCGGCAGAGAAGCGCTCGAAGGGTTGATCGAGCGGTGATCCGACCCATCCCGTAACTGCCGAATCAACCCGCATCCTCGAGTCCAGCCGGTCGCAGGTCACCGACACCGAAACGTTGCGGCGGCGTGAACCTGTCGGCGGTGCCGCCACCGATGCGATGCCCTGGGCCACGCGTCCTGTATGCAGCGCACGTACTCGCCACAATGGATCACTCAGCAACGCAGCGGCTTTGAGGTCGGCGGCATCGCATCGGGTCCGCAGTCCCATGGCTGCACTAGCCGAGTTGTCCGGCCGTGACCAGTCGTGGCCCGCAGTCGCAGCCGACAATGTCCGATCCCAGGAGTATCGGTCATCGTCGTGTATCGAATCGAGAAGCGGCAACAGCGATCCCGTTGCGATGCACGCTGCCCACTCATGCAGGCCTGCGACACTCTCGTCGGTAATGCCGAGCCAGGACCGCCATGTTCGGGCCGCTCGCTCGGCGTCGGGCGCAGTGCCGAGGACCAGACGCGAGGACGACGCAGCAACCAGATCGATCACCGCCGACGTTCCGGGATGGTCGGCTCGATCGGCCCACCATCCGATCATGGCGGCAGCCCCCGCTATGTCCGGATCAGGGTGGTGGGCGTGCGCACGCGCCAGGGCCAGCAGGCTCGGTATCGTCCCGGCGTCATCGGTGAGCAGCATGGCCGGTTCAGCCGTACCCACCGTCGTTGCCCCGTTGCGAGCGAGCAGGGCCAGAGCCTCGGTGTCGTGCGCGGACTCTTCGGTGCATCCATCTCGAGCGACGGACACGGCCAGCGTTGTTCCTCGCGTGACCGCACGCACGGCGACGGCGGCTCTGGACGGCTTGAAGGTGGCATGTGCCAGCCGAGGGACCGGTTGCATCTTCTCGGCGGCGTAGAGGCGTTGCGCGAGGTCGAACCACTCCACGCTCATCGCGCGTCACCGTCGACGAGGATCGCGGCGTTGCTTGCGCAATTCCACCCTGCGCGCAACGCCGTTGTGGCTGCATCGGCCGCTGCGCTGGCGACGACAGCGCGGATATCGGCGGCTGCGATTCCAGTGCCGGTGAGCACCCTGTCTGCGTACTTGAGCAGTTCCCCGGGTCCGGTTTCGTTCATCGCGTGGCCCCCGATCCGACTGGCACGTGCACCGTCGATGCCCATGCCGGTGTGCCGCCCCTGCCCTGGACGCCGCCGATGATTGCGCACACCAGGTGCGACCTCGTGGGCCGGTCGGGCCAGGGTGTATCGCCATCGGTCAGCACCACGACGACGTGGGGTGCAGGGCGCGCAGCGTTGGCGGCGGCGATTCCCACCCTCATATCGGTTCCGCCACCACCGACCAACGTCACATCAGCGACCGATCGTACGTGTTGTGCCGTAGTGGATTTGGCGTCACACGCCAGAATCCGAACCCGGTCGCGTGCGATGCCACCAGCTTTGAGAACTCCCGCCACTTCGCCCATCGCGGCATCGAGGTCCGCGCTCGTCATCGACCCGGACGTGTCGATGACGAGCGAGACCGTGATCGACGGCCCACGCATAGCCGGGGCGACGATTCCGGGAATGCGACGGCGGGAGGGACGGGAGTAAGAATAGTTCGTCCTACCCGCCTGCTCTGCCAACGCACGCCGAATTACGGCCCGTAGCAGCCGATCCCACGCTACCGTGGGCGGGGCGAGAACGTCAGCTGCCCACCGGACCAGTCCCGCCGGGGCACTACCCCTACCGGTACCAGATGCTTCGCGAACTGCCTGCGCGACGGATCGGCGCACCAGGTCCGCTTCCGCATTGTCCAGCCCCTCCGTGATCACTTCTCCCGAGCCGATGAGTTCGCCGGGGACCGCAGGGCACCCCGATCCTGATCCGCATCCCGGATCGCCCTCAGCGCCAGCGAGTTCGGTGACAGTCTGATGCGCAAGCGGGTCACGCAGGTAGTCGTAGTACTGCTCGGCTGTGTCTCCGGAAAGGCAGCCGAATGATTGAGGGGTGATCACCCCTTCGGGCAGGCCGACTCCCGCAGCCAACAGGTCGTCGTTGATTTCGGCGTCGGCCGCGAAGTTCCACACCAGGTGATCGATGGGCTTCGCCAGAGCGGCGGCGCGGTCGGCGTGTGCCCGTAACAGATGCCCGACCTCGTGCAGCAGCACTGCACCGACCATCGGCACCGGCCACGCGCAAGGCCCGACCAACAGATCCGGGTCCAGGTACAGCCGCCACCGGGCGTCGACCGCGAACGTACCCAGGCTCGGTGCCGCCACGGGTTGCGCTGCGAACAGAGCGCGCATGAAGTACGGCATGTGTTCGGCCGACACCAGCCGCGCGAGTCGGAACGCTCGCATTTCAGCCGGTTCGAGCTCGCGCACGCCGCTCATGCAGCTGCCTCGACCAAGCCCGCTGCCACCAGCATCGGCGCAAATCGGCGCGCGCTGGCCGGAACGGAGGCCTTCGCGGGTCGCGCTTTCGCCAGAGTTCGTGCCGCAGCCCCGGCTACGTCGGGCGCTCCTGCCTCGGCGGCGGCGATCAGCGGACCCCACGCGTTGCGCCACGCTTCGACGGTGCCGCGCGAGGCCGCCCACGCCGTCACGCCGGACAGCACTGCCCACACCAGATCAGGGCGCGAGCGCCAGTCGAACGCTGTCTCGGGGTTTTCGATCACGGCTACGGGGTCAGGGAGGTCGGCATTGCGACGCCATTCGAGGAACTCGACACCGGTGCCGTCTCCGATCAGACCGAACACCACCGCGTTGGTCGCGGCATTGTCGTCGTCACGAAGATGCGGCAACACCTTCGCGAGCATCGACCAGGTGCGCCGAGACGGCCATGCTCCCCCTGTCTGCACTCCGACCTTCGGGAACGCATCGAGCGCCTCGGGTGCACGCTGGATGTACCCGATGATGGAACTGCGCACCAACGCCTCTCGCTGCTCGTCGGTGGTCACCGCACGCGACGAGGCGGTGCTTGCCCATCCTGTCGCCATGCCGTCGAGCCATTCATCGACAGACGGCGTGAACTCGATGTGGCAGAAGCGGTTTGCCAAGGGGGCCTCCAACTCGTACCCCCCTGCCGCGCAATCGGGCGGATTCGCGCCCGCGATGACCCGCGTTCCTTTCGGTAATTGCAGATCACCCACCTTCAAATCCAGTGCGACTGCCAGCATTGCCGCCTGAACGGCCGGTGGGCTCGTGGTCAGTTCGTCCAGAAAGAGGTAGCCCCCACCCTCGGCATGTAGTCGTCGCGCCCAATCCGGGGCCTCCAACCTCACACCGCTCTCACGGACAACCGGCAATCCTGCGAAGTCGGCAGGCTCCCGCAAGGACCCCAAGACTGTTTCGCACAACACCCCTTCGGATGCAGCAAGTGCTCGAACCAGGCTCGATTTGCCCATACCTGGACCTGAGATCAGCAAGGACGGGACACCCGCCCTTCCGCACGCGTCCACAACAGTTACCGCAGTCGCCAAATCCGGCATTGAAAAGCTCCTCGAAAGATGGGCAAGATGGTCAGTCTCACCAACAACAGAACGCCTCAATCATACCGCGTACAAGCGCATTTCACCCGCCGTAGCGCCTTCCGATGGTCCCCGGCGCACTCGGTGCCGGGGACCATCGGAAGGCGGGGCTCAATGCGCACCGTCCGAAACGTGCGCTGCGTGAAGTGTCCGGGTCCCTCGATATCGTCGAACCCACTCGAAAGACCGGGTCGTCCGAAAGAAAGGATCCAACACGTGGACTCACTCGATACAGCCATCGCTGCGCCATCGACCGTGACGGACGAAGTTCCGTCATGGCACTCGGACGCGTTGTGCGCACAAACCGACCCCGAGGAGTTCTTCCCGCCCCCGGGTGGAGCAACCAGCAGAGCAAAGCGGGTCTGCGCAGAATGCCCCGTCAGAGCTGCTTGCCTCGACCATGCACTGACATACAATGAACAACAAGGCATTTGGGGCGGAAAGACACCACGAGAGCGCCAAGAGCTGCAGCTCACCACAGCCGCAGAGCGCGGGCCTACCAGGCAGCAACAACAGGCGCTCACGATAGCTACGCTCTCGGCCCAGAACGTCCCAGCCGAGGCCATTGCAAACCAGCTCGGACTCACCACCCGTCAGGTGTACCGAATACGCTCCCGCACAGCGTGAGCCAATGCGCGTGTTACCGGTCAGACCTGACTGGCGGTGCCGACGCGTCTGCAGCTCACCAGAACTCTCTGTCGTCGACCATCCACAGCACGTCAGGGCGTGGAGTGGTATTCCTCCAACGCTTCCAAGCAGAGGGCTTGCTGGCACCGGTCATGCTGGCGATATCGGTAGTCGTGGCACCCTTTACGGCTGCCTCGAGGGGGGGGCAGCCTCAGACACATGGGCTTTAGAAAACATCTCGAGCAACGAGGCCACACGTAGTTCGGAAAGCGCAGTCTCGCGGGCACGAGCAGCAGGATCGTCACTGTCGTTCGCGATCACCAGGCCGTATCTCCGACAGATGTCTTCGAGCTGTTCGCGGAGTTCGATTGTTTCCCGAGGAGTGAGTCGGCGCATGCGGTCACCCGTGGTTGATCGTTGAAGCGTCTCGACTTGCGTCGCTCCGCGTTGAAGGCTTCTCGTCGCGGGAGACGTCTTCGCCGGCGAGAAGGTCGGCCAGGACGACCGCGCGTGCCGCATGGGCCAAGATTTCGGCAGGTAGCGGTGGACCATCGAGGGTTCGGATTCGCATGGTTGTCAGTATGGCGGCCGGTACCGACAAGTTGCTGTCCCGCAACACTTCCGGGGCTAGCTAATGGGTCAGTGGGGCGTCCATGGCATGCATACCTCGCGCATTCTCGATCGGTGCATATGCGGTGGCCGTATCGCGCCTCGGCCCACACCGCCTGTTTCAACTGTTGGCCTGCCCTGCAGGCAGATGCGTGGGCTCAGGCGACCGAGGTGGCCGTTGGGATGGAGATGGCCGGCCGACCAGGCATCGATGTCGACGGGCTGCACTTCCCATCTGAGCACGTGCCCCTCGCCCTGGCTGCGCTTCTTCCCGATCGCATCGATCGAGGCCAGCGTTGTGCTCACTCGGTCGATGTCGCCGACACCTCTCCAGAGCACAGTCCGCGTGGAGGTCAGCAGGAGCGGCATTTGGCGCGCGCGATACCGGCCCTGTCGGTCGGAGATGACCGACGGTCGGTACCTCGCGAGTTGCTCGAGCGCACGGTGGTCGGGACGGCCGCTCCAGTGATGAATCTCCGGGGCGTCGGTCCCGTCCTCGGGATAGGCACATGTCGCGTACCAATGCCAGTCGTCACCTCCCGCCAGAGTGCATCGAGCGAGTGGTAGATCCAGATCGGCCGGGACCTCGTCTGGGCCCGCTGCTTCGAGGTAGTTTCCGCGATCGCGCGCCGCGGCTTTCTCGTCTTCCCACATCTCAGATGCGAGCAGTCCATCGAGGCTGGTCGCCCACGGGGCTGCATGCGCAAGTCCAGTCGCCAGGTGTGCTCTCACCTCGAACGGTGTCATCACGTCAGCGCCTCCATTACTGCTAGCGCCTCGTCCCGGTGCTCACGAAGGTGGGCACGCCAGTCGAGCTCGTTCGGCTCGTCGCCGGCGAGGAGGGTCCGCTTGAATCTAGTGCGAACCAGGCCGTGCCCGATCGCTGTACGCCCGCCGATGGTTCCGGATTCTACGAAGGCGTCAACGACGTCGGCGAAGAACGCCGCGTCCAGATCGGTCGCGCGATCGAGACGCAGGAAGGACTCGAATCGTGTACCAGCAGGCAGTGTTTCGATCTCGTATCGCATCAAGGAACTGCCCTCGACCGAGGCTTCGTCGGTTCGGGCGACTGTGGGAAAGTCATGATCGGTGGAATCGTCGAACCGGCTGTACCGTTCGAGAGCCATCGTGTCGAATTGGCTCAGGACAGCACGGTCTGGTGCGGGCCGGGTCATGAGGTGGTCGGTTTCGAGGACGTGTGGGATGACTTTCCCCACGCGGAGACAGCCGTCGATCATCCGCCCGCCACCGCTGCCTCCGAACACGCTGATCTGGGGGTTCAATGCCCGAAGCCGATGGAGCCGTTCGCCGGACAGTGGCTCTCCGGTGACCTTGGTCAGGCTGCCCCCGTTCCGGAGTGTGTGTGCCGCGGACAAGCTGAGAAGCCCTTCGTATGCCAGGGCGTCCCGCAACAACTCCTCACCGATTCGGCGGAGCGCGCCTCGGAAGGAGTTGCCCGACACTATCGGCACCAAGGCCGCGGACCCGTTGGGCTGCAGTATCTTTTCGCGACGGAACAAGGTGGTTGTGGTAGCGCTGTGTTCACCGCGGTGCGAGATCGCCGAGACCGCTGTGATGTCGAGCTGCCAGCGCAGGGTTGAGGTCACTTCTGCCTCCTGGGCGATGTCGCAGCCTTCGTGGTGGACCGGAGCGCTTGAACAGCCTCTGCCACGATTCGCGTTCGGAGAACGAGAGCAGTGGTGTTTTCCCGCAACAAGGTCAGAACCGGGATCGAGTCCTCGCGCAAGAGGACCGATAGTTCGAGGCGCTGTTCCTTCGTCGACGGCGCTGACTCGAGATCAGTCGCCACGGTGCTCCACCAACGATCGAGGTCGGCTCCACCGGTGTAGGTCGCGACCCGAACTCGGTCTGGCAGATGATGGTCCCAGTACAACTCCCTTCGGCGGCCCACCCACCCGGTATCCCAGTTGATCCCGTAGTGCAGGAGCAGCAACAGTCGTTCAGCTGTGGCCGCAGCGCCTGTGACCGGCGGCAGAAAGTTCGCTGCGTTCAACCAGGTTTGGGTCGGCGTCGCAGCTCGGGTAGGCGTCATGCCGCCCCCCTTTTGGACGTTGAGGCCGTCGCCGCGAGGTCGAGATACACAGTCCGCTCCCGCCAGGGGCCAAGGCGGTCCCAATCCGCGAATACCGACGACCACGCACGATGCGGAATGGCCTTCAAGGTGCCGAATGCTGGCGCTGCGCGCGCAAGAGCTGTCACGGAAAACCCGCGCCGTCGCAATCGGACGACTGCACTCAAGCGTTCCGCGTCGTACTCGGTCCACGGAAGCGCAACGTCATCGACTGCTACGCGGCCCCACAGAGCATGAGGGAGAACATGCTTACGCCCGGGACGTAACGGGACCACGACGGCAGAAGTTGAAGAGATTGCCGTTCCGAGAACGCTACGCAAGCGGGTCTTGGACAATTTGGTCGCGCACGGAGGGTCACTGGTGACCAGCATGAGATCCGAGCGAAGTGCCGTGGTCGAGTACACCCAGACGCAGACGCGGCACATCGTGGGAGCTGCGACATCCACCCACCCGTCGAACCCTGTGAACGTTCTCGACACAGTCTCACGCACTCGCCGGCCGGCACCTTCTGTCGCGCGCCCGCACCTCGCGCACGCGGTGTCACCCGGAACCCCGGCCGACACCCACGAAACCGGGGATCCTGTTGCGGCGACGTAGGCAGTCGTCACAACATCGAGTAACGCACTGCCCCTTGATAGTTCGACCATCTCTGCACTATATCGGTGCCCCCGGACACTACGGACAGGCCAACTTTCGCCGACATGGTCCGACTCACCAAGGAGTCGGACCGGATGTTGGCGCGTGCCGGCCGACGTTGGGAGGAAAGTCGTCGGCCAGCAAAGCGGCTAGCTCCACGAACGCGCGTTGCGCAGGCTTGCCCAGCAACTCGAGATCGATTGTGTCCCCTTCGGCGAGGTGGTCGTCGTACGGAACTACCTGCACGGCACGAGTCCGCTCGGCGAAGTACGACTCGAGCTGCTCGATATCCAGGGCCGTCGAGCCCTTCCGCGATTCGTTGATGACCACGACGGTGCGTTTGACCAGGTCATCGAAACCGTGTCGCGAGAGCCATTCGAGGGTCGCCCCCGCGCTGCGTGCCCCATCCTTGGCAGCGGACGAGACCAGGACCAACGCGTCGGCTTCTTTGAGTACTCCCGCCATCGCCGAGTTCATCAGACCAGTGCCGCAATCGGTCAAGATGATGTTGTAGAACGATTCGAGGATGCGCAGTGCGGCGATGTAGTCGCGCTCGTTGAATGCTTCCGACACAGACGGATCACGTTCGCTTGCAAGCACTTCGAGCCTGCTTCGCGCCTGCGAGGTGTAGATTCGCACATCCGAGTAGCTGTGTACTGCTTTGTCTGCCAGTAGATCTCGAACTGTGCGGTCGCTGTCTCGGTGAATACGGTAGGCAAGAGTTCCGAAATCCGGATTGGCGTCGTAGGCAATGACGCGGTCACCACGCAGTGCGGCAAAGGTCGATCCGAGACCTGTTGTCGTCGTGGTCTTGCCGACCCCACCCTTCATCGACAGGACTGCGATCTTGTAGTTCCCTCGGACCGGTTGACGCACTCGCCGAGTGAGTTGTTCGTACTCGAGTTCGGCGGGCGACTGACCGGGATTAGCGGTGCCGAACGAGAGTCGGTAGAGCCATCGTCGCCAGCCCTTGCTCGGCGGCAATTGGGCACGTCGGATCAGTTCGATCTCATCGATCGACCGTGGCGACGCAGCAGGGGCAGCTGTCGGCACGGTCGCACGCTCCGGCGCTACGAATTGAACAGGCTGCGAGGTGAAGGGGCGACGAACTGTCACTGCCTGAGAGTCGGGGACGGCACTCTGCTCCGGGCGAGCCACCGGTGCTGAACTGCTGTTCGACTCGTCACCGAGCCACTCCTTGGCGGACTGCGCGGATCCACTCTGCGCTCGGCGTGCCGGCTCAGACGATGCCCGGTCCGGTATGGGCGGGTGATCATCGTCGGCTCGTGGCGGCCACGGGATCCTCGCGGACCGGAGAGCATCTGTGTCTGCCTGCCTCTGGGTCGAGGTGTTGGGCACGTCGTTTAGCCGGTCATTCGGTGCGAGTTCTGATGCGACATCAGGTGCGTTTTTTGATGGGTTTTTGGACGCACTTTCTTGCACCCCTTCATCCGCGTTGTCGGATGCGATTCGAGGTGCGTCGATTGGCACGAACTCACTGGCTGGGGGGAGTTCCCGGTCTGCCGACTGCCCGCCAGAGCGGTGGACGGGGGCTTGATCCTGCCCAGTGGGGCGATCTCCTGACTGCACTTCCGGGCCAGAGGCGACCGGCTCCTCGGTCGATTTGTGCGCCGCCGACGGATCGACTACCCACCGGGGCAGCGCGCTGCCTGTATCGGACTCTGCGGGACTCATCGGTCGCCACCTCTTCCTCTTACTCATTCAACGGACGATATCCGGGCGAACATAACACCGACACCGGACACCTCGAACACCCCAAAAACTGCACCGGAGGCGACCGCATTGAAGCGGGCGTTCACCCGTTTTGTGCCGAAGCGGCTGAGTAGTCGAGGTTGAAACTGTCCATGTTCCGACTATCGTTGTGGCGGTGCGCAGCAACGATTTCGACGGTCTCGATCTCACTCACTTACGGTCCCTTCGATCCCCGCGGCATAACATTTCGGCGATCATCGACCGTGTCGGAGAACACCTCGATAAATTCGACGGCTATGTCGCATTCAGTGGCGGAAAGGACTCGGTGGTTGCTGTTGATCTGGCCCGCCAGGCCGATCCAGATGTCCCGGTGGCATTTTTCGATTCCGGCCTCGAATATCCCGAGACCTACGCCTACGTCGAGCAGATTGCGACGAAGCTGGGACTGGACTTGCATATCATTCGCGCTGAACCATCACTGCTGACGGTAATGGCCCGGACCGGGGAATGGGACCATCGCGGCATCCCATCGGCTCACGTGCCCGTACAAGGGTTCGAGACCTTGATCGCGCAGCCGGCCCGAACAGCACATGCCACGTTCGGCGACGGAGAAGTCTGGGGTGTGCGGGCAGATGAATCCAGGAAAGGGACCGGCAGGTGGTCGATGTACTACTCGGCTCTCGCACGTGAGATCCGCGAACGCTGCCAGGGCACGAGCTGCTGCAGCAGCAGAGCCGAGCAGCGTCTACACCACGGGGGAACGATTCGACGCGCCGATGGAACCGTGGCGTACGGGCCAGTGTGGGATTGGTCGGCGGCTGATGTTCTCGCGTATTCGCACCGGCACCAGCTGCCGACCAACCCTGTCTACGCCAAGCTGGCCGCCTTGGGCGCACCTGCAGCGAACCTACGCGTGTCGCACATTCTCGACGGGAATTTCCTCGAATCGGGCAAGATCACTCGCCTCCGTCGCGGTTGGCCAAGCTTGTTCGAGGAGATCGCCGCAGCGCTCCCTCGAATACGCGAATTCGTGTAGATCGCCATATCGACTGTGCGCGTGTAGTATTGCCGACACTGAGATTGCACAGGGTGAGTCGGAGGCACACCACACGGTGGCCTCCGACTATTTTTTGCGTCGAGCCAGAGCCAGGAGATCTCACATCGGCCGATCGGCGGTCAGATCACTCTCACCTGCGTCGGGTCACGTTTGTCGGAGAGGTGCCAGAAGAACTGCGTCCGCAGTTCACGCCACCTCGTGATGATCTCATCCAACCGCTCCTGCGACTGTGGGTGCGCTAGCTCAGCTGTGGCCTCGCTCAGCCACGGTACGAAGTGCCGCTCCGCCTCGCGTCCTCGCGCCGAGCTCGACATAAAACCCTCGAGGCCCGCGCCCGCCAGATCTGCTCGAAGCAGTCGCACCAACTGGCGCTGAGTGATCGTCCTCGGCTCATCGGACAGCGACGGGCTCTGCTCGGCGGCCTTCCTCCGATGCTTCAGCTCGTACTCGCACCGATGAGAGGCTGCATCGATCACCGCAAGAGCTGTATCGGTGTCGATACCATCGGGCAAACGTGCAATGACCTGTGCTACTTGCGCTTCGATGGGTGCCCAACCTTGATGATCACTCGACCGATACCACCAGGTCATTACTGCCGCGTGATCCCATGCCGCCACCATTCTGCGCTCGAGCTTCGGCAACGCACCGACTGCATTGCCGATCGCAGACAGCTGATCGCGGCAACGCGCCCGCGCTGCGTCCGCGAGTAACCGGTCATCGTCGCTGTCGGTGATCTCAGCGATACGCACCAATTCCTGCTGCTGAGCCAGCGCAACTCGCGCCTGCGTCACCAACGCCGCGGTCTCGGTTCGCGCTGATTGCAGCGCGAACCGTGTTGACCGACGACGGGAAGGAGACCAGGGCACCCGAAGATTCATCACGCTGTCCATGATGCCAAAACCCTCGACTCAATTGCACGAGCTACATCGGCACTAGGGACTGTCTGAATAACGGTTGATCCGGTCCTTGGTTCGACACGCCGAGCTCAGCTTGGTGGGAAGGATCGACGATGACCGAAACACTGGATCCC
>NZ_JBFBKN010000033.1:0-39926 GCF_040702225.1 Rhodococcus sp. NPDC080181 | reverse complement strand
TTGCACGTCATCGTCATGGCCCGCCTCAAATACGACACCCGCACCCAGCAATACCGCGACCGACGACTCGCTGAAGGCAAGAGCAAACGCGACATAATCCGCTGCCTCAAACGAGCCGTCGCCCGCGAAATGTTCCAACTTCTCACCCAGAAAACTGCCACTTGACACTCATAGGAGCATCACATGGGTCAGCGCGAGCGCAACACCAATTTCGCGGCACTGATGTCGTCGATCACCAGATCGGTGATCAGGCCACCGCGCAGTGCGGCGGTGAGGGCGTCGAGTTTGGACTCTCCCGCCACGATGGCGACTCTGCGCGGGACGGCCTTGAGCCGATCGAGACTCGGGCCACTCGATCTGTCGTTCAACGCAATTCGATTGTAGCTGCCGTCGGATCGGAGGAACACCGTGGCGATGTCGCCGACGACGCCGTCACGTTGCAGCTCGGCTCTGTCCTCGCGTTCGAGATAGCCGGCGCTGTAGACGTGACTCGGAACGGCTCCACTCATGACGCCGATGCTGAAGACGGCGAGGTTCATGCGATCCTGAAGTTCGAGCACGCGCCTGATGCTGCGCTCGCGCCACAGGTGCTGCCTCGTTTCCGGATAGTCGAAGAATGCCGGGACCGGAAATCCCTGTGCCGCAGCCCCGTACGCATCGGCGAACGTCCGGATGATGTCGGTGGCATACGAGACCCCCGTGGTGCGCATGTTGGCCGCCCCGTTCAGTTGCACCACGCTCGAGTTGTGGGTTCGTTTGGGAGCGAGCTTGCGGCTGACGGCGCTGACGGTGGTTCCCCAGGCGACGCCCATCACCATGTCCGACTCGAAGAAGGACGTCAGCAGTCGGCCGGCGAAGGTCGCGACCCGATCGAGACGCTGCAGTTCGTCGACCGTCTCCGCGACCGGCACCACGTGTGCACGAATGTCGTACAGATCGGCGAATGCACGCTCGATCCGCGGTGCCTGACCGAGTGGGGTGGAGATCTTGATTTCCACCAGTCCCGACGCCCGCGCGAACGTGATGAGTCGTGAGACTGTCGAACGAGATACGCCCAGCTCACGGCCGATGGCCGCCATCGTCATGTCCTGGAAGTAGTACAGCCGCGCCGCCTGGGTGGCATGGCCGGTCCGCAGGTCGGATTCGGGAGTGATGCCGGTGTCCGTCACCGGCACCAGTGTACGACCGAATTGCACATATGTGCATCAGCTGTGAAACGCAGTGCAGGCCGTCTACCGTGGCAAATGGCACGCAATGTGGCGTGTATCACTGACTGTGTGGAGGTTGGAAGATGGCACGTAAGGAACCGGAATGGGGGCTACCGGCGCACATGGCCGCGGAGTTCGCCGGAACCATGATTCTCATTCTGTTCGGTGTCGGCGTCGTCGCTCAGGTGGTCTCGGGTGGTGAGTCCGGCAGCCTCGGCGGTCACGACTCGATCGCCTGGGCGTGGGGGCTGGGCGTGATGTTCGGTATATATGTCGCGGGCCGTATCACCGGCGCGCACCTCAATCCCGCGGTGACCATCACGTTCGCACTCTTCCGCGGATTCAGCTGGAAGATGGTTGCGCCGTACATTCTCGCGCAGACCGCAGGTGCCTTCGTGGCCGCGCTGCTGGTGCGCTGGAACTACAACGACATGATCAATGCGGTCGACCCAGGGCACACCACCGCCACCCAGACCATCTTCTCGACACTGCCCGGTAACGGGACACTGCCGGTGAGTGTGTCCTCGGCGCTGATCGACCAGATCATCGGTACCGCCATTCTGCTGTTCCTCATCGTGGCCGTGACCGATTCGCTCGGAACCGCACCGATGGCCAACATGGCTCCCCTGATCGTGGGCCTCATCGTCGTCGCCATCGGATTCGCCTGGGCCACCAACGCCGGCTACGCGATCAACCCGGCTCGAGATTTCGGACCTCGCCTGGCGTCGTACATCACGGGCTACGGTGGAGCGTGGCGAGATCAATACGGCGGCCTGTACTTCTGGGTGCCGATCGTCGGACCTCTCGTAGGTGGACCGATAGGAGTGTTCCTGTACGACCTGTTGATCGGGAAGAACCTACGCAAACAAGAAGGTTCGACGCCCGAGCCGCCATCACGACTCCCAGCAGACACCCAGACCACAGGAGAGAAGCCATGACCGAGTTCGCAGGAAAGTACGTCGCCGCGATCGATCAGGGAACCACGTCTTCACGCTGCATGATCTTCGATCACGCGGGCACCGTCGTCGCCGTCGATCAGAAGGAACACCAGCAGATCTTCCCGCAGGCCGGTTGGGTCGAGCACGACGCGTCGGAGATCTGGGACAACGTGCGCGCCGTCGCGGCCGGTGCCATGGCCGCAGCGGATCTGACGCGCGAGGATATTGCCGCAGTCGGTATCACCAACCAGCGTGAGACGGCACTGGTGTGGGATCGCGAGACGGGCAAGCCGATCTACAACGCCATCGTCTGGCAGGACACCCGTACCGATCGCATCGCGACCGCACTCGGCGGCGGCGATGCCAACAAGTACACCGCCAAGACCGGTCTGCCGTTGGCCACCTACTTCTCCGGGCCGAAGATCAAGTGGATTCTCGACAACGTCGACGGTGCACGGGCCAAAGCCGAAGCAGGAGAGCTGTGTTTCGGCAACATGGACACCTGGGTGCTGTGGAACATGACCGGCGGAACCGACGGCGGATTGCACTACACCGATCCGACCAACGCCTCGCGCACCCTGTTGATGGATCTCGACACCCTGCAGTGGGACGAGGGCATCTGCGCCGACATGGGTATTCCGATGTCGATGCTGCCCGAGATCAGGTCGAGTTCCGAGGTGTACGGCACCGGCCGTGAACGCGGACCGTTCCGCGGTGTGCCGATCTCCGGGATTCTCGGTGACCAGCAGGCCGCCACCTTCGGGCAGGCCTGCTTGTCTCCCGGTGAGGCCAAGAACACCTACGGCACAGGCAATTTCGTGCTGCTCAACACCGGCACCGAGAAGGTCATGAGCAAGAACGGCCTGCTTACCACCGTCTGCTACAAGATCGGCGACCAGCCGACGGTGTACGCGCTCGAAGGCTCGATCGCGGTGACGGGTTCGCTCGTGCAGTGGCTGCGGGACAACCTCGGCATGATCTCCTCGACTGCGGACATCGAGACCGACGCGCGTTCGGTGGACGACAACGGCGGCGCGTATTTCGTGCCCGCGTTCTCGGGTCTGTTCGCTCCGCACTGGCGTGCCGATGCTCGCGGTGCCATCGTGGGATTGACGCGATTCGTCAACAAGGGCCACCTGGCCCGTGCCGTACTCGAAGCCACCGCGTACCAGACGCGTGAGGTCATCGAGGCCATGAACGCCGACTCCGGCGTCGACCTCGAGGTACTCAAGGTCGACGGCGGAATGGTCGTCAACGAACTGTTGATGCAGTTCCAGTCCGACATCCTGAACGTCGGCGTGGTGCGGCCCGTCGTAGCCGAAACCACCGCTCTCGGAGCGGCATACGCGGCAGGCCTTGCCGTCGGGTACTGGGCGAGCGAGGACGACATTCGCCAGAACTGGGCCGAGGACAAGACATGGACACCGTCCATGGACGAAGACCAGCGGGCAAAGCTGTACGCCGGCTGGAAGAAGGCAGTGACACGTACTCTCGATTGGGTTGATGAAGAATGAGTTCCACCACAACGGCTTTGAGTCCAACCGCGCGCGCCGAGGCGATCGCACGGATGGAAGCCGAAGAGCTGGACATCCTGGTGATCGGCGGCGGCGTCGTCGGCGCGGGAACGGCTCTCGACGCGGTGACACGTGGTCTGAAGGTCGGACTGCTCGAAGCACGCGACTATGCGGCCGGCACGTCCAGTCGCTCGAGCAAGCTGTTCCACGGCGGTCTGCGGTACCTCGAACAGTTCAACTTCTCGCTGGTGTTCGAGGCCCTCAAAGAGCGCTCGCTCGTGCTGAACACGTTGTGCCCGCACCTCGCTCGGCCGGTCCCGTTCATCTATCCGCTCGAAAAGGTGATCGACCGTCCGTACGTGGGGCTCGGCATCGGCGTGTACGACGTCATGGGTGCCGGACGCGGCGTCCCGAGTCATCACAAGCACCTCGGTAAGAAGAAGACGCTCGAATCCTTCCCTTCCGGTAAGCGTTCGGCGATTCGCGGTGCGGTGAAGTTCTACGAGGGCCAGGTCGACGACGCTCGGCACACAATGATGATTGCGCGGACCGCAGCCGCCTATGGGGCGTTGTGCGCCAACAGCACTCGCGTCACGGGCTTCCTTCGTGAGGACGACAAGGTCGTCGGAGTCTTGGCGAGCGATCTGGAAACGGGTCGTTCGTTCGAGGTGCGTGCCAAACAGGTCATCAACGCCGCGGGTGTGTGGACCGACGAGGTCCAGCAGATGGTCGGCGGGCGTGGACAGTTCCAGGTTCGCGCATCCAAGGGCGTGCACCTGGTGGTGCCCCGCAACCGCATCAACAGCGCCACGGGCATCATCACGCGCACCGAGAAAAGCCTGCTCTTCGTCATCCCGTGGGGAAGCCACTGGATCATCGGCACCACCGATACCGACTGGAAGCTCGATCTCGCTCACCCGGCCGCGAGCCAGAGCGACATCGACTACATCCTGGGGCACGTGAACAAGCTGCTGGCCGATCCACTGGACCGCGCCGATGTCGTCGGGGTCTACGCAGGTCTGCGGCCGTTGCTGTTCGGAGAATCCGACTCCACCAGCACGCTCTCCCGCGAGCATGCGGTGTCCAGCCCGGTGCGAGGACTGACCGTCATTGCCGGTGGCAAGTACACCACCTACCGCGTGATGGCCAAGGACGCAGTGGATGCCGCGGTGCACGGGCTCGAACGCACAGTGCCCAAGTGTGTCACCGAGAACATCCCACTCGTCGGGGCCGACGGCTACCTCGGGGCGTACAACTCCCGCAATCTGACGGCCGAACGCACCGGCATGCGGGTCTCACGCGTCGAGCATCTGTTGGGTCGGTACGGCACCCTGATGGGTGAGGTGCTGGATCTGATCGACGCCGATCCCGAACTCGGGAAGCCTCTCGACAGCGCACCGGAGTACCTCAAGGCAGAGGTTGTCTATGCCGCGAGTCACGAAGGCGCGCAGCATCTCGAGGACATCCTGACCCGGCGGACCCGTATCTCCATCGAGGTTCCCGATCGTGGTGAAGCAGCAGCCGAGGAAGTGGCTCGGCTGGTGGCTCCGATTCTGGGCTGGGACGATCAGCACCGGGCCGAGGAGATCGAGCACTACCGTCTTCGTGTTCTGGCAGAACGGGATTCACAGCAACAGCCCGACGACGAGACCGCCGACGCGGCCAGGCTCGGGGCACCGGACGTGCGCGCCGGGGTGAGCTGACCCCTCACGGCGGTTCGGTGAGGTAGCGCCGCAGGGTCGGGATCGGTGGTTGTGTTTCCGACCCTGCGGCCGCGTTCCTCGTCGCAGGGCGCGACGAGCTGCAGTGGAACTCGTCTGTCTTCCTGGGCGCTACGAGCCGTTCATGTCGATGCTGGACGGTGAAGGGCATGCAGCTCACCCGTCGATCCCTCCTCCGATATGCCGCTCTCGGTGCCGCTGCCACGCCTGTGCTGGCATGCAGCCCGGCGTTGGTTCGCACCCGGCCGGTGCTGACACACGGTGTCGCCAGCGGTGATGTGCGTGCCGACGGAGCGCTGGTGTGGGCACGTTCCGATACTCCGGCGACGATGATCGTCGACACGTCCGCGACGGACTCGTTCTCCTCTGTGACGACGATGCGGGGGCCACTGCTGACTCCGCAGTCGGACGGCACGGGGGTGCTGCGCCTGACCGGATTGCCTGCGGGACAGAAGGTTCACTATCGCGTCACGCTCGAGGGCGAGGACGGTGCGACGTCGGAGCCCGTCACCGGAATGTTCTCCACAGCTCCTGACGGCCCATCCGACATTCGCCTGTTGTGGGGTGGCGACACCGCAGGCCAGGGTTACGGCATCAACCCCGACATCGGCGGTATGACCATCTTCTCGGCGATGGCCGACAGGCAGCCGGATCTGTTCCTGCACAGCGGCGACGTCATCTATGCGGACGGTCCGCTCGAGGAGCGCGTGACACTTCCCGACGGTCGAATCTGGCGAAACACCATGAGCGAGGCCAAGTCCAAGGTCGCCGAGACGCTCGAGGAGTACCGCGGCCAGTACGCCTACAATCTCACCGACGACAACTACCGCCGCTTCAATTCGTCTGTCGCTCAGATGGTCCAGTGGGACGATCACGAAACCGTCAACAACTGGTATCCCGGTGAGATCCTCGACCTGGAGCAATACACGGTGAAGGATGTGGACCTGCTGTCGCAGAGAGCGTTGCAGGCGTTTCACGAGTGGTTGCCCATCGCGCCCACAGAAGCCGTCGACGGCCGGGTGTACCGCAAGATCGCCTACGGGCCGCTGCTCGACGTCTTCGTCCTCGACATGCGCACGTACAAGGATGCGAACGGTGCGAACACCGCTGCGTCAGGGGAGATCCTCGGCTCGGCGCAGCGTCAGTGGTTGATCGACGAGCTGTCCCGCTCCACCGCGACGTGGAAGATCATCGCGAACGACCTGCCCCTCGGACTCGTCGTTCCTGATGGGAAGGTCGCGCAGGAAGGCGTCGGCAACGGCGACCCCGGTGCGCCGTTGGGCCGTGAGACCGACATCGCGCAGGTGCTCACCGCGATCGACCGGAACGACGTCACCGGCACCGTCTGGCTCACCGCCGACGTGCATTACACAGCAGCGCATCACTATTCGCCGGAGCGGGCGGCCTACCAGGAATTTCGCGAGTTCTGGGAATTCGTCAGTGGGCCGCTCAACGCCGGCGCGTTCGGCCCCAACGACTTGGACGGCACCTTCGGCCCGGAGGCAGTGTTCGTGCACGCGCCACCAGAACCGAACGCGTCGCCACTCGACGCGTTTCAGCATTTCGGTGAGGTGCTCATCGACGGGGACTCGCGCGATCTGACCGTCAACCTCTGCGACGCGACCGGGGCCGTGCTGTTCACGAAGGTACTGCCTGCCGCCTGATCGCTCGGGTCCGTCGATTCGTCGGGGTCAGGTCGGCGAGAGCGACTGCGGTCGAACGGACATCGTCCGCCGTACCGACAGCGGCCCCGCCGTCCTCGTCCGGCCCGACGGATACATCGCGTGGGCCGGACGCTCCGAATCGGAGGAGTGGCTACAGATTCTCGAACAATGGACCGATCAGCCCTGCAGCAACGTGAACGAATGCTCGCGAATCAGAATGGACGGCCCGCCCGCCTCGTACGCCTGATCCGGATCACTCGACGTCGACTGACTCCACTTGCCCTCTGGCAGCGTGAATTCGACTGTCGCAGGTGAGGCGTTGACCATCCAGGCGAACGCCGCGTCTCCCTCGCCCGCACGCATCAGAATCAGAATGCTGTGTGCGTTGCCGTCGGACCAATCCTCGTCGACCATCTTTTGACCGTCGGCGCGGTAGAAGTCGACCGTATCGGGTCCTGCCCCGTCCTCCTCGGAATCGCTGTCGTGCCGGAACCAGGTGGGACGCAACGCCGGATGCTCGTCACGCAGCGAGATCAGGTGGGTGGTGAAGTCCACGAGATCCTGATCGACCGTGCTCCAGTCGAACCAGGAGACCTCGTTGTCCTGGCAGTACGCGTTGTTGTTGCCGTTCTGCGTTCGGCCCAGTTCGTCGCCGCCGAGGATCATCGGGACGCCGGCCGAAAGGAGCAGTGTGGCAAGGTGATTACGCTGCTGGCGGGCGCGGAGTGCGTTGACGCCCTCGTCGTCGGTCGGGCCCTCGGCACCACATCCCCACGAACGGTTGTCGGATTCGCCGTCCTGGCTGTCCTCGCCGTTCTCCTCGTTGTGCTTCTCGTCGTAGGAATTGAGGTCGGCCAGGGTGAAGCCGTCGTGGGCGGTGATGAAGTTGACACTCGCCAAGGTTGGGCGCCGGGTGCACTCGTACACGTCGGGGCTGCCGGTGACACGTTGCGCAAGAGCGGACAACGCGCCGTCCTCGCCGCGCCAGAAGTCACGAACATCGTCGCGGAATTTACCGTTCCACTCCGACCACCGGGCCGGGAACCCGCCCACCTGGTAGCCCTGGGTGTCCCAGGGCTCGGCGATGAGTTTGACCGGCGCGAGCGTCGGATCCTGGTGTACGAGATCGAGGAACGCGCTGTGGACGTCGAGGCCGGAGTCCTGACGAGTCAGGGTGCTCGCGAGATCGAAACGGAATCCGTCGACGTGCATCTCCGTGACCCAGTACCGCAGGGAGTCCATGATCAGGCCCAGCGCCGCGGGATGTCCGACGTTGAGGCTGTTGCCGGTGCCCGTGGTGTCGTAGTAGGCGCTGCGGTCGTCGTCGACGAGTCGGTAGTGCGAGCCGTTGTCGATTCCTTTGAGCGACAACGTCGGTCCCAGGTGGTTGCCCTCTGCTGTGTGGTTGTAGACGACGTCGAGGATGACCTCGATACCGGCCTCGTGCATCGCCTTGACCAGTGCCTTGAATTCGTCTACCTGGCCGCCGGTGTCGCCGGTGCTGGCGTACTCGTTGTGCGGGGCGAAGAAGCCGATGGAGTTGTAGCCCCAGTAGTTTCGGCGGCCCTCTTCGAGCAGGTGCGAATCCTGGACGAACTGGTGGATGGGCAGCAGCTCCACTGCGGTGACGCCGATACGCTTCAGGTGCGCGATGGCGGCGGGGTGGGCCAGCCCGGCGTACGTTCCTCGAATGTCCTCGGGAACATCGGGGTTGGTGGCGGTGAAGCCCTTCACGTGGACCTCGTAGACGACGGTGCGGTCCAGCGGAGTTCGCGGTGCCTCGTCGCCGGTCCAATCGAAGTTCGATTGCACCGCAACGGAATACGGCATGTGCGGCGCGGAGTCCTCGTCGTTGCGGGTCTCCGGCTCTGCATGCAGATGCGAGAACACCGACTCGTTCCAGTCGACCTGGCCGGTGATGGCCGTGGCGTACGGGTCGAGCAGTAGCTTCGCCGGGTTGTGGCGCAGTCCCGAGGCGGGATCCCACGGGCCGTCGACGCGGAGACCGTATCGCGTTCCCGGGGTGACGTCGGGCACCAGATCGTGGAAGACGTGACCGGTGCGAAGCGTCAACGGCGTTGTACTGCGCTCTGTTCCGTCTTCGTTCATCACGACGACGGACACCGAGTCGGCTGTTTCGGAGTAGACGGCGAGGTTGGCACCGTCGTCGGACAGACGCGAGACGCCCAGGGGATACGGGAGACTGGATGAGGTGGGCATGAGCGGTCGATTACCCCCGGCGCAGGTGAGCGAAACGCTTGCCCACCTGGCGCTCGGATAGAATCGACGAGGAGTTTGCGCCCGTCCTTGACCTACGGCCGCATGTGACTAAGGACGAGGCCATGAATCCCGCAGTACCCGATCCCGGTTCGGCTCGGCTCGACGAGCTGTTTCCCGGTGACAAGGCCACCGAGGCTCGGTTTCGCGAGCTGGATTGGAGCTCCACGGAGCTGGGACCGGTGGAGCAATGGCCGTACGAATTGATCGCGGCCATCCGCACGGTCATGCCGTCGACCATCCCGATGTTGATCTGGTGGGGGCCGCACCTGGTCCAGATCTTCAACCACTCGTACACCGATTTTCTCGGTGACAAGTTTCCCGCCGCCGCAGCGCAGCCGGCCAGGGACTGCTGGGCAGAGATCTGGGACGAGATCGGCGCATTGGCTCATCAGGTCGTCGACGGCGGCACTGCGGTGCACGGTGCTCGCCAACGGTTCATGATGAATCGGTACGGGTTCCTCGAAGAGACGTACTGGACATTCTCGTACAGTCCGATTCACGGCCCCGAGCGCGCGGTCCTCGGCGTGTTCGTCGCGACGTCGGAGGTCACCCAACAGCTGCTCGGCGAACGCCGCATGCAGGCGTTGCTGAGTCTGGGCACGCTGACGGGCAACGACACCGACGGTGCCGTGGATATCTGCCGTGCGGCAGTGGGCGTGCTCGCGGCCGAAGCATCGGAGTTTCCCCTCGTCGCCGGTTACCTCCGCGAAGATCTGAATGCGGACGGCCCGGTGGAGTGTGTCGTGACCGGCGGCGACGCCGGGTACCAGGCTGCGACGTGGGAGTGCGCCGACATCTCTCGAGTTGCCGACGGTACGGTCGCCTGCGCCGCCGTGCAGGTGGACGGCAACGTTCCGCAGGCCGTCGTCGTACCGTTGACGATGGCCGGTCGGGTACAGCCGGTCGGGGCGTTGTTGATCGGAGTGAGCAGCCATCGGGTGATCGACGATGCCTTCACCTCGTTCTGCGTCGTCGTCGCCGAACGCCTGTCCACCGCACTGACGGCCTCGCACGCGTTCGAGATGGAGCGCAGCCGGGTGGCGGCCTTGGCCGACGCCGATGCTGCGAAGACTCGGCTGCTCGAGAACGTCGGGCACGAATTCCGCACCCCGCTGACGTTGCTGACGGGCCCGCTCGATTCGGTACGCGAGAACGCTGCTTCGGTGCTGGACGCGAACGACCGCGAATCACTCGACGTCGTTCATCGCGCGTCGATGCGGCTGCGCAGGTTGGTGGACGACCTGCTCGACATCGTCAACGCCGAGGCCGGCCGACTCGTCTCTCGACCCGAGCCGGTGAACCTCGGCTCGGTGACACGCGATTGCGCGACGATGTTCTCGGCCGTCGCGTCGGCGCAGGGGCTCGAGCTCGTCGTGGATGCGGCCGAGGACGTCGTGGTCCTGACCGACGCCGAAATGTGGTCGAAGGTGGTATTCAACCTCGTCGCCAACGCCGTCAAGTACACCCCGGCCGGACGGGTGTCGGTTCGTTTGGTCGCGGACGAGACCACCGTTCGGCTCGTGGTCGCAGACACCGGACTGGGAATTCCGGCCGAGGACCTGCCTCGAATCTTCGACCGGTTCCACCGCGTCGAGAGAGAAGGCGCGCACAGCATCGAAGGGTCCGGAATCGGGCTTGCCCTGGTGACGGACTTGCTGACCGCCTTGAACGGGCGCATCGACGTCGACAGCGACGTGGGCCGGGGAAGTACTTTCACCGTGCAGGTGCCCCGGTTGCCCGCGGAAGCGGCCGCCGTCGATCGACCCGGCGCTCCGGCCGATCCGATCTCGGCGATCTTCCCCTCGATCGATCCCGTTCCCGAGACGACCGATCGCGCCGACGTCCTGCTCGTCGAGGACAACGTCGACATGCGCAACTACCTCGCGCGCCTGCTGACCGACGAAGGGTTGTCCGTCTCGACAGCGGGGGACATCGAGACCGCTCTCGATCGTGCCCGGACGATGCTGCCGGGGCTCGTGCTCTCCGACGTCATGCTGCCGGGGCGCAGTGGTCTCGATCTGGTGGACGACATCCGCGGTGACGCCGAGTTGCAGCGAGTGCCGGTCATCTTGTTGACCGCTCGTGCGGGAACGGATTATGTGCTCGACGGACTCGGGCGCGGTGCCGACGATTACATCGTCAAGCCGTTCCACGACCGCGAACTCGTCGCGCGCGTTCGCGTGCACCTCGAACTGTCACGGATGCGCGAGCAGCTGATCGCGGAGAGCGGCAATCAGGCCGCGACACTGCGTACGGCGCTCGAGACCCGCGGCACGATCGGCCGAGCCGTCGGCATCCTCATGTCGGTGTACCGCATCGACGCGGACGCCGCGTTCACGCAATTGACCGAACTCTCACAGAACACCAACCGCAAGACGCGGGATCTGGCCGTCATGATCGCCGACGACTTCACCGCCGGCCTCGCCCGCGAGCACTGACCGGCCGGTCAGTGGTTGCGGCGGTAGTTCTCGCGTTCGCGTTCGAGTTCCGCCGTCTTCTTCTCGCTCTTCAGATCGGCGGGCAGTCCGTGAATCTCGAGACGACGAGCGCGGTTCTGGTCCATGTATGCGGCGGTGTAGAACAGCGCGAGCAGCAGGGCCAACAGGACCATCGAGGCACGTAACCAGATCGCGCCGGGAAAAAGCACGAAGAACCCGATGAAGATGGGCAGGAACGGGATCATCGAGCGCAGGATGTGACGCGGTGTCGCGCCGGGGCCGACGAGGTCGCGTCGGACCCAATCCTGCATCGAGTCGGGGAGTTTGCGGCCCAGGACGGCGTAGCCCAACCATTGGCCGGCGTTCGGATGGGTGCGCTGGGGTCGTGCGCTCATGTCAGTGCTCCTGCTGCGATCGCCGCGTCGTTGACGCGAGTGAGGACGCGGCGCAACTGCTCCAGTTCGTCGAGTGACGCACCGAGTCTCGCCACGACCGCGGATGGAATCTTTTCTGCCTCGGCGCGGAGAGCGGCTCCGGCGGGGGTGAGGGATACGAGCAGAATGCGCTCGTCTTCCGTGCTGCGTGTGCGAGTGAGCAGGCCCATCGATTCCAGACGCTTGAGCAGCGGGGACAGGGTGGGCGAGTCGAGTTGCAGCGCTGAGCCGATCGCTTTGACCGACATCGGCGACTCGCCCCACAAGGCCAACATCACCAGATACTGCGGATGGGTCAGGCCCATCGGTTCGAGCAACGGCCGATACACCGCCAGCACAGCCCGGTTGGTGACGGCCAGGGCGAAGCAGACCTGGCGATCGAGCGCGAGTGGATCCTCGGTGGTGGTCACGATGGCCAGAGTATCAGAATTGATTAGTGCACGAATTGTTCGTGTACGACTCAAGAGACGAAAAAGGGCGGAGGTACAGGTTCGCCACCTCGATCGGGTATCGAGTCTGCGGCAGTGGTGAAAGTTTGCCCACAACGTGTTACCGGGCGCGCAATTGTGCAATGCTGCACCTCGATTCACCCTTACCGTGATAATCCTGAGAGGATCGCCATGCGTCGCCGACGCATCTCCACCACTGTCTTCGTCGCAGCGTTGTCCCTGTCGATCGCCTCGGGAGGTATCGCATCCGCCGAGCCGGCTGCCCCCTCCGCCCGCATCGTCGACACCGTCCTGACATCCGACACGCTGCGCACGCTGAAGGTCGACTCACCCGCCATGGGAGCCGTCGTCGAAGTGCAGGTGCTCACACCCGCGGCGAAAAGCGGACCGCGTCCGACGCTGTACATGCTCAGCGGCATCGGCGAAGAGGATCCGCACAACAGCATGTGGTTGCGCAAGGGGCAGGCAGCGGAGTTCTTCGCCGACAAGAACGTCAACGTCGTCCTGCCGTTGGCCGGGCCAGGAAGCTTCTACACCGACTGGCAGCGCGACGACCCGAAACTCGGCCGCTACCAGTGGGAAACGTTTCTCACCGAGGAACTGCCTCCGCTGATCGACGCGGCCGTGGACGGCAACGGCCGCAACGCGATCGCAGGCCTGTCGATGGGCGCACAATCGGCGATGATGCTGGCCGCACGTAACCCGGACGTGTACTCCGGCGTGGCGTCGTACAGCGGCTGCTTCGCATCCGCCGAGCCGTTGGGCCAGGCCAGTATTCGAGCCATCGTCGGGGCATTCGGCGGCAATGCCGACAACATGTGGGGCGGACCCTTCGATCCTGCGTGGGCCGAACATGATTCGGTGGCCCACGCCGAAAGTCTGCGCGGTACCGATGTCTACGTGTCGGTGGGAACCGGAGCACCCGGACGACACGAAAGCTTCGACACGGCAGCGGGATGGGACAGGGTGGTGGTCGGTGGCCTCATCGAGGTCGGGTCGAACTACTGCACACACCGACTTGCGGATCGGCTCGGCCAGTTGAACATTCCTGCAACGTTCGACTTCACCGAGACCGGAACGCACTCGTGGCCGTACTGGGTGGAGCAGCTACCGAAGAGTTGGCCGACCCTCGCCGGATCCCTCGGTATCTCGGGCTGACACTCGGTATCTCGGGCCGATTGCTCAGTGGGTCCATGGGCAGTCGAGAGGCTTCGTCAGGCCGAGGTGCTTCTCGACCCGCGCCACCGACTCGTCTCGGAGACGGCCGTAGATCCGGTACGGGTCGTGCAGGATCCGTCCCAGAACGCTTTCCATCGCCTCCGCATCGAAGGCTGCCGCGGTGTTGTCGGAATTGCGGGTGCCGTCGGATTCGAGATTGGACCTGAAGATGCCCGCCGCCGACTTGGGCAGGAAGTCCTCGTACACGATCGGGTCGGCCGCGACAACACCCGACCTGACCAGATCGACGAGGCCACCGTCCCGGTCTGCAGCGGACGGGTTGGTCCCGGCGACTCGAAAGGTGAAGTAGGCGAGGTCTTCTGCCATCCACAGTGTCTCGTCGTCCGGCACCAGCGACGACCACAGTGCGGACGCGTCCTCGGGTTCCTCGGTATCGAGTCGATCCAGATACTCGTCGTAGCGACGTCGTCCGAGTGCGGTAGCTGCCGCGCCCCTGGCTTCGACCTCGCCGAACCGCACCCGTAGATGGCCGGGTTCGACGTTGCCGTTCTCGTCGAGAAACATCCGCTGCTCGTCCAGCGCTCGGAACGACGTCTGGCGCAACAACAATCCGGGACCGGACGTACGAGGAGGGCCCTGGATGGTGTCGATCATCGCCACCCCGTGCTCTCCCATACGGCGATGCAGAAGGTCGATGTCCAGAACCCTCGGTGTCAGGTGGTTGATGTGGGTGGAGGAGACACCACCGATGTCGGCGGCCACCGCCGAGACTGCCTCGAGCTCGCGGTACCACGCTCTATCGACAGGGTCGGTCGACAATGCGAACGCCGCCGTCGCGAGGTCCAGAAAAGTAGCAGACTCCTCCGCTGCGAGGCCGTTGTCCCTTTCGCACGTGGCTGCCAGCTCGAGCAGGAGCGGGGGGAACAGTGTTCTACGATCGAGGAATTCCGTCAGGCGACGGCCGAGATCCGGGTCGAAGAACCGTCGATCCGACGCCACCAGCATCGAGGTGAAGATCCGGAACGGGTTGATCGCCAGCTCGGCCGGATCGATCGGTCGGAACGCAGTCGACACCACCGGAATCGAACTCGACGCAGTGTCACGCAGATCGTAGAAACCCACCGGATACATGCCCATGGCACCGAATATCAGTGCCACCTGCGACATCTCACGTGCATTGCCGACACGAATCGCCCCGTGTCGCTCGGCGGTGACGCGATCGATGGAGCCGAAACGTTCCGCATCGGCACCGCTGGTGCGCATCGTCTCGGCATTGATCGACGCGGTGACGTCCACCAGCGTCGTGTACGCGGGAACCTCCCGCCCGTACAGAGCCGACAGACGAAGGGCGAACTGCGCTCGCAATTGCGTCGGTGTCACGTTCACCACCTCATACTGCGCCTTTCGGTGCCGGCACGGAACCCGTTCGGCTGCCTGCTGCACTCTCGCGACTGTGCGCATCTACCGCACAATGTGTGCGCGATCACACAAGACCCGCACGTTCGCCTGCGCGCAGTCTGGAGCAGACATGCGAGAGGTGCCTGCACACGGCACCGAGAAGGAGCGAAAACACATGACCGCAGTACAGGAATCGGCCGCACCGTCGCTGCCGACCGGCACCGCCACCGAGCTCTACATCGCGGGGCAGTGGCACGGTGCATCCGACGGAGGCACCTTCACCAACTTGAACCCGACCACCGAACAGCCGTTGGCCGAGATTGCCGCAGCCACGGCGTCGGACGTCGATGCAGCGGTGTGTGCGGCCCGTGCCCAGCTCGGTTCTGAGTGGGGTGCTACCCCCGGAGCAGTCCGGGGCCAGCTGCTCAATCGGGTGGCCGATCTGATCGAGCGGGACGGTGACGTGCTCGCTCGGCTCGAAGCTCTCGACGTCGGCAAGCCGGTGGGTCAGCCCGCGATGCTCGACATCCCCAATGCTGCAGCCACTTTCCGACACTTCGCGGGCTGGGCCGACAAGATCACCGGCAGTTCCATCCCTACCGCGGGCTACTTCGGGCAGCCGACGCACTCGTACACCGTTCGCGAACCCGTCGGCGTCATCGGCATGATCGTTCCCTGGAATACCCCGCTGATGATTGCGGCATGGAAGCTTGCTCCCGCTCTGGCCGCGGGGAACACCGTCGTCGTCAAGCCGCCGGAGGACGCGCCACTGTCCATCCTGCATCTGGCTCGCCTGATCGACGAGGCGGGCGTACCTGCCGGAGTGGTCAATGTTGTTCCAGGACTGGGCGAAGTGACCGGCGATGCATTGGTCGGCCATCCGGACGTCGACAAGATCAGCTTCACCGGCAGCCCTCGAGTCGGCAAGCTCATCGCGAAGAAAGCTGCCGACACGTTCAAGCGGACGACGCTCGAACTCGGCGGCAAATCCCCTCAGATCATCCTCGAGGATGCGGATCTCGACGCGGCGATCAACGGAACCGCGATGGGACTGTTCTTCAACCAGGGCCAGGTGTGTGCGGCCGGAACCCGAGTGCTGGTGCATCGCTCGCTGTACTCGCAGGTGGTGGACGGGTTGGCCGCAGCGGCCTCGGCTCAGGTGCTGGGAGATCCGTTCGATCCGTCGACGACGATGGGCGCGCTCGTCAACGCGAAGCAGCGTGACAGCGTGCTGGCGTACATCGAGGCGGGACGCGACGGCGGGGCCCGAGTCGCAGCCGGTGGCGGACGTCCCGACGGTGCCGGCTATTTCGTCGAGCCGACGATCTTCGCCGACGCCGACAACGACATGAAGATCGCCCAGGAGGAGATTTTCGGACCGGTCGGAACGGTGATTCCATTCGATACGGCCGACGAGGCGATCTCCATTGCCAACGACACCGTGTACGGGTTGGCCGCTTCGATCTGGACCCGCGACGTGTCGAGGGCGCACATACTGGCCGCGCAGGTCCGTTCCGGCGCGGTGTGGGTGAACGGCTGGGCTGCAATCGATCCCGCTCTCCCCTGGGGCGGCATGAAGTCCAGTGGCACGGGCCGAGAACTCGGGTGGGCCGGTATCGAGGCCAACACCGAAGAGAAGGTCGTCACCGTAGTTCTGTAGCCCGACTCCCTCGTGCAGCAACGAAACAGCAAGGACTGACATGCCGAAGAAATCGACCGACTACGTCGTCGTCGGAGCAGGATCAGCAGGAAGCGTCATCGCCAGGAGGCTCCTCGACGCGGGACACACCGTCCACGTGATCGAAGCCGGTCCCGTGGACACCGATCCGGCAATCCATTCACCGCAGGGCTGGCCGATGCTGTTGGGCGGACCGCAGGACTGGGGACTGTTCACCACCCCGCAGAAGCACGCCAACGATCGGCGAATCTTCTGGCCACGCGGACGTGTCCTCGGCGGCAGCTCGTCCCTCAACGGAATGATCTACGTGCGAGGGCATTTCAGCGATTACGACGGATGGGCCTCTGCGACCGGTGATGCGGGATGGGCCTGGGAGAACGTGCTGCCGCTGTTCAAGCGTTCGGAGTCACACGAGCTCGGTGCCAACGAGTTCCACGGCGGTGACGGGCCACTGCCGGTGTCCATCATGGGTACCCCGCACCCCTTGGCGGCAGCCTTCGTCGACGCGGCCGTCGAGCACGGGCACAAGCTCATCGACGACTTCAACGCCGACGAGATGGTCGGTGCCGGCTACAACCACACCACCACACGCGACGGTGAGCGGATGAGTGCCTGGAAGAGCTTCGTCGGCCCGGTGCTCGACAATCCCGACTTGACGGTGACCACCGGTGCGCTCGTTCATCGCGTGGTGCTCGAGAACGGCCGAGCGGTGGGCATCGAATACAGCCGCGGAGATGGCGAGCTGGAGCGAGCGTTCGCCGATCACGAGGTCATCCTGTGCGGCGGAGCCCTCGGCTCTCCGAAGACCCTGCTGCTCAGTGGAATCGGACCGTCCACACATTTGGCCGAACTGGAAATCGACACCGTCGTCGACCTGCCGGGGGTGGGCGAAAACCTGCACGATCACCTGCTGCTGAGCAACATCTACGAGTCCCTCGAGCCGCTCGCAGCCGGTACGAACAACCTGCTCGAAGCGCAGCTGTACGCCCGCAGTACCGGATGGGCCGGTGCTGCACCCGATCTGCAGCCCCTGTTCATGCACATCCCCTACCCCGCCGACGGATACCCGGTGCCCGAGAACGGTTACACGATCGCTCCGGGAATCGTGGCTCCGCGCTCGCGTGGCACGCTGCGACTGGCGTCCTCGGATCCTAATGAACTGCCGCTGGCGGATCCGAACATCCTGGCCGATCCGTACGACCTCGAGGCGATGGTCGACGCGGTGGAGATCTGCCGGGAGATCGGTGCCTCCGATGCCTTCGCGTCGTGGCGTAAGGCGGAGGTGGTTCCGGGACCGAGCGCCCGCACCCGTGACGACCTGCGGGCGTATGTCCGACAGACTGCCGGTACGTACCACCACCAGGTCGGCACCTGCAAGATGGGAGCCGAGTCGGACTCCGATGCCGTTGTCGGAGCGGACCTTCGGGTCCGCGGGGTCGATGGATTGCGGGTGGCGGACGCGTCGATCATGCCCACGGTGCCGTCGGGCAACACCAACGCGCCGTCCATCATGGTCGGTGAGCGGGCCTCGGATCTGATCCTCGGAAAGTAGTTCGTGGTCGGGTGAGGGCGGCGTGCGCTCTCACCCGGCGCGATACTCCCGCGGAGACATGCCGTACGTCTCCTTGAACAGCTTCGAGAAGTTCGAGGAATCGATCAAACCGTGACGTGCACAGACGGTTCCGATACTGTCTGTGGCGAAACGAGGGTCACGCAGGTCGCGGTGGCACCTCTCCAGACGCCTGGATCTGATCCAGCCGGCCACCGTGCGACCGTCCTGCTCGAAGAGCTTCTGCAAGTAGCGCGTCGAAATATGCAGTCGCGCAGCGAGAGACGCCGTGGACAGCGTGGGATCGGACAGGTCCGATTCGACGAGACTCTTGGCCTCGATCAGCAGAGTTGAACCTGGGGCCTCGTGCGGAGCCGCGTCGTCGAGGGCGGCGCAGAGCAGATCGAGGACGGCGTTCTCGAGCATCGGTGTCGTCGGCAGGGTTCCGTCGGCGGCGTTGCGGCGCAAATTGAACAGGAACGGCGACACCAGCGCGCCGACGTCGTGATCGCCCTCGATGCGACGCGCGGCGACGGTCGTCAAGTCACGGGAATCGATGCGGAGTGCGTCGCGTGAAAACATCACCACGAACATCTCGAAGTCCCCGGCGAAGTGCAGATCGTAAGGGGCGCTGGTGTCGTAGACCGCGAAGTCGCCAGGATGGAGCACGGCCTCGCGCTCGTTCTGGACGATCGTGCCGCACCCCGTCAGCTGCAGACCCACCTTCATCAACCCGGGGTCGGACCGCCGGATGGTCGCGCGTGTGCGCCTGACGTCGACCTCCCGGCCGGTCACCTCGCTCAGTTGCAGCGCCCCGAGCGTCGACGACACCAGCGTGCCCTGGAACGACGACGGCCCGGTGGACACAGCGTCGAGCGGCACGAACGCCGTCGAGACGTTCTCGCGCCATTGCTCGAAATCCTGTGTCACCGGGCTCATGTCATACGGTCGGACGGTTGTCGATCAGACGGCGGGCCTTACCGATGGAACGCTCGAGGGCCGCCGGTGCAACGACGTCGACCGCGACGCTGACGCCGATCCGGTCCTTGACCAGCTTCTTCAGCGTTGCTGCGGCAATCGGATGCGTGTCGAGCGCGGCATCGGGTCGGGCTTCGACGAGGACGGTCAGTGAGTCCATGCGTCCGGCACGCCCGAGCACACACTGGAACTGCGGTGCCAGAACGGGAACCGTCAAAATCAGCTCCTCGATCTGCGTCGGGAAGAGATTGACCCCGCGCAGAATGATCATGTCGTCGGTGCGGCCGGTGACCTTCTGCATCCGACGCATCGTGCGAGCCGTGCCCGGCAACAGTCGCGTCAGATCGCGGGTGCGGTAGCGGATGATCGGCATCGCTTCCTTGGACAAGGACGTGAACACCAATTCACCCTCCTCGCCGTCGGGCAGAACCTCGCCGGTCACCGGGTCGATGACCTCCGGGTAGAAATGATCCTCCCAGATGTGGAGTCCGTCCTTGGTTTCGACGCATTCCATCGCGACGCCCGGTCCCATGACCTCGGACAGGCCGTAGATGTCGACGGCGTCCATGTCGAGAGTCTTCTCGATCTCCTTGCGCATCTCCTCGGTCCAGGGCTCCGCGCCGAAGACTCCGGTTTTCAGCGAGGTCTTCGCCGGATCGATGCCCTTCTTGACCATCGCGTCGACGATCGTGAGCATGTACGACGGCGTGACCATGATGGCGTCGGGCTCGAAGTCCTCGATGAGCTGAATCTGACGATCGGTCATACCGCCGGACATCGGAATAACGGTGCAGCCCAGTCGTTCTGCGCCGTAGTGCGCGCCGAGACCGCCGGTGAAGAGGCCGTAGCCGTAGGCGACGTGCACCTTGTCCGACGGCTTGACGCCACCGGCCCGGAGACTGCGGGCGATCAGGTCGGCCCAGTTGCTGATGTCGTTCGCGGTGTACCCCACCACTGTCGGCCTACCCGTGGTGCCCGAGGACGCATGGATGCGTGAGACCTTGTCCTGCGGAACCGCGAACATCCCGAAGGGGTAGTTCTCCCGCAGGTCCTTCTTGGCGGTGAACGGGAACTTCGCCAGATCCGACAGATCTTTCAGATCGGTCGGATGCACCCCGGCGTCGTCGAATGCCTTCGTGTAGTGCGGAACGTTGTCGTACGCGTGCTGCAGCGACCATCGCAGGCGCTCCAACTGCAGCGTGGAAATGCGGTCCCGAGAGGCGAACTCGATGTCGGGGGTATCGGTGGGGGCGGACAGCACACTGGTCATGATCGGTCTCTCGTGGTCTCAGGCGTCGAAGTCGACGGTGACGGTGTCGCTGAGTGGGAAGGTTTGGCAGGTGAGCACGAAGCCGGCATCGACCTCGTTGTCTTCCAATGCATAGTTACGACGCATGTCGACCTCTCCGAAGGTCACCTTCGCGCGGCAGGTGCCGCACACTCCGCCCTTGCATGCGAAGGGGAGATCCGAGCGCAGCTGCTCGGCCGAATCGAGAATCGACTCGTCCTGCGGCAGAGCGCCTTTCACCTCGCGGCCATCGAGGATGATCGTGACCTCACTGCTGGGGCCGGTGATACCGGGCTCGCGGTGCTGCTCCTGCGGTGGCGGTACGTCGTCGACGTAGAACAGTTCGTGGTGAATGCTGCTCTTCGCAACGCCGAGTTCCTTCAGAACGTCCTGCGCGTCGTTCACCATCCCGAACGGACCGCACAACCAGAAGTGGTCGATGTCCGGGGTTGCGACGACGGTGTCGAGTATCTCGCGAAGCCGGTCGGCATCGAGCCTGCCGCTGAACAATTCGACTTCCCGTGGTTCGCGAGACAGCACGTGAATGACGTCGAATCGACTGCCGTACTGATCCTTCAGGTCGGCGATCTCCTCGGCGAACATCACCGTTCGCGTCCGGCGATTGCCGTACAGCAGAACCACTTCGGAGTCGGGATTCGCCAGAACGGACGCCGCAATCGACAACATCGGGGTGATACCGGAACCGGCGGCGATGAGCACGTGCCTGCCGGCCTGGGCCGGATCAGCGTGGAAGGTGCCGCTCGGGCCCTGCACGTCGATGCGGTCGCCCGCTTTGACGTCGTGAACGAGCCAGGAGGAGAACAGACCGTCGGACACCTCGCGGACACCGACGCGGGGACGCGCACCGGCCGGGGCGCAGATGGAGTAGGAGCGGCGGTGCTCGACGCCGTCGACCGTGCGGCTGAGCATCAGTGACTGGCCCGGGCGAAAGTCGAACTCTTTGCGCAATTCTTCCGGGACGTCGAACGTGACGGCAACGGCGTCGTCGCAGAGCGATTCCACGTCGGCAACGGTCAGTGAATGAAAAGGCTTGTTGCGTAAATTCTTCTGAACGGGCTCGGCGGTGACGGTCATCAGATTTCCTTCACGTGGTCGAAGGGCTCGAGGCAGTCGTCGCACCGGTACTGGGCTTTGCAGAGCGTGGCGCCGAACTCGGACGTGAGCCGGGTGTTGCGCGAGCTGCATTGCGGGCAGGTGAGCTGACGGGGTTTGACGGTCAAGGTCAGCGGCACCGGGCCGGATGTACGTTCCGGGGCCGGACCCGGAGTGGAGTAGCCGGTCTCGCGCAGCTTGCGCAGGCCCTCCTCGGAGATCCAGTCGGTACTCCATGCCGGCGTCAGGCTGGTGACGATCTCGACATCCGCGTAGCCGTGGTCCTGAAGCTTGTGAGCGATGTCGTCCCGCATCGTCGCCATGGCGGGGCAGCCGGAGTACGTCGGAGTGATCGTGACGAGCACGCTGCCGTTCTCGCGTACCTCGACGTCGCGCAGGACGCCGAGGTCGTCGAGGGTGAGCAGCGGAATCTCCGGATCCATGACGGTAGCTGCGATTTCGCGTGCGGTTCGTTGAAGTGTGGTCACCAGACTCCCTCCGGATGTGCCCTCGCCACGACCTGCATCTCGGCAATCAGCGGACCGAATGCTTCGGTGTGAATGCCGCGACGGCCACCACGGCCGCCGATAGTGCCCACGGACTTGCCCTCGGGGGCGTCCAGCTCCGCGGCGTGCAGCACCTGTGCGAGAACCGAATCGAACTCCTCGCGGACGTCACGGGGATCGACGGCGACACCGACTTTCGCGAGCGCGGTCTCCTCGTCCGTCGGAATGAACAGTTCCGAGACGTACGGCCAGATCCGAGTCACGGCGTCGCGGACGCGTCGCTTCGATTCGTCCGTGCCGCAGCCCAGGGTGACGACCCACCGGGCGGCGTAATCACGGTGGTAGGTCAACTCTTTGACGCCCTTGTTCGCAACCGCGGCGAGAACGGGATCGCGGGATTCCTGCAGGCGAGTGAAGACGGCGAGCCGCCACGTCGAGAACACCAGCAGACGAACCAGCGACTTCGCGAAATCGCCGTTGTCGAGCTCTGTGAGCCGAACGTTGCGGAAGTCGGCCTCGTCGCGAAAGAACGCCAGAGCATCCTCGGCGGGTGCGGGTGACGTGTCCGAGATGAACGGCACCACTGTCGGATCGGCTTTCGCAGCGCGGGCCAGTAGCAGCCGGGCCTGGCCGAGCAGATCGAGGCCTACGTTGGCCAGCGCCACCTCTTCTTCCAGTTCCGGTGCGCGAGTGCTCCATTCGGCGAGGCGCTGGGAGCTGATCAGCGCATCGTCGCCGAGCATGAGGCAGTACGCGGCAAGGGCTTTCAGGTCGACGTCGTCGGGAACGGTGGTGTCGACTCCGGCGAGCGGGTCGTCGAAGCTCGTCCCGAATGCCCACTGCCCGTGCGAGTCCTCGTCGACGAGGCCCTCGTAGGCGCTGTCGTGATCGGTCATGAGTGCTAGTCCTCTGGGAGTATGGGTCTCACATGTGGGGAACGTTGTCGGGGATCTCGTAGAACGTCGGGTGGCGGTAGACCTTGTCGCCACTCGGCGCGAAGAACGGATCCTTCTCCGACGGCGACGACGCGACGATCGAGTTGGACGGAACCACCCAGATGCTGACGCCTTCGTTGCGGCGGGTGTAGACGTCGCGTGCATGCCGCAGGGCCATGTGGTCGTCGGCAGCGTGGAGCGATCCGACATGCACGTGGTTCAGGCCGCGCTTGCCGCGGAGGAACACCTCGTACAGCGGCCAATCGGCCTTGACCGCTTCCCTTTTCGGCTCGACCGGCACGTTGTCGGTGGGAACTGCGCCGTGGCCGCCCTCGGCCGTGAATTCTGTCATGATGCTGCGTTCCTTTGGGCGAATGCGGTCGCGGCCTCGCGGACCCAGGCACCGCCGTCGTGAGCTGCTCGACGGTTCGCGATGCGCTCGACGTTGGAGGCACCGTTGCCCTTGATCACCTGCATGAACTCGGACCAGTCGGGCTCACCGAAATCGTGTGACTTGCGCTCCTCGTTCCACTTCAGGTCCGGGTCGGGGAACGTGACTCCGAGTGCCTTCGCCTGCGGGATCGACATGTCGACGAAGCGTTGGCGCAGTTCGTCGTTGGTGTGGCGCTTGATGCCCCACTTCATGGACTGCTCGGTGTTGGGGGACTCGTCGTCCGGCGGGCCGAACATCATCAGTGCCGGCCACCACCATCGGTTGACGGATTCCTGAACCATGGCACGCTGTTCGTCGGTGCCGCGCATCATCGTGGCCAGCAGCTCGTAGCCCTGACGCTGGTGGAAGGATTCTTCCTTGCAGACGCGGATCATCGCGCGCGCGTAGGGCCCGAAGCTACTGCGGCACAGCGGAACCTGATTGCAGATCGCTGCGCCGTCGACCAGCCAGCCGATGGTGCCCACGTCGGCGTACGTCAGGGTGGGGTAGTTGAAGATCGAGGAGTACTTCTGCTTGCCCTCGATGAGCTTGACCGTCAGGTCGGCGCGGTCCGCTCCGAGCGTTTCCGCGGCGGAGTAGAGGTAGAGGCCGTGACCGGCTTCGTCCTGCACCTTGGCCATCAGGATCGCCTTGCGGCGCAGCGACGGTGCGCGGGTGAGCCAGTTGCCCTCCGGCTGCATGCCGATGATCTCGGAGTGCGCGTGCTGGGCGATCTGGCGGATGAGCGACTTGCGGTAGCCGTCCGGCATCCAGTCGCGAGGCTCGACGCGCTGCTCGTGGGCAATGGTCTCGTCGAACCCGCCCTGCAGCGTCTCGGTGGACAGGGTGTTTGACGTGGTCATAAGTCCTACTTTCATTACCGAATGATCGGTTGGTAACCAGTATGCATCGAAGTGACCCCGGGCACAAGAGCGGCTTCGCCGCACGTGCGTGAAAGTTCGTAGCAGGGGTCGAGTTTCCACTCACATGCCGACGAAGGAGGCTCTCTTCTTCGCGAGGAAGGCATCGACGGCTGCCTTGTGGTCGGCGGTCTGTCCCAGAGCGGTTTGCGCCTGGGCCTCGCGGTCCAGTGCGTCGGACAGTCCGGACCGCGCGATCAGGGATTTGACCTGCCTGTACGCCTGAGTGGGTCCGGCAGCGAGTGACGCGGCCAGCGTGTGTGCTGTCTCGAGTACGTCCCCGTCGTCGACGACGCGATGCACCAGGCCCCAGTCGAGGGCCTGCGCAGCGGTGACCTTGTCTCCGAGCAGCATAAATCCCGCGGCCCGGCTCGATCCCAGCGCCTCGACCAGCGAGCAACTCAACCCCGAGTCACTGGCCAGGGCGATACCGGTGAACGCCGTCGCGAACGACGACTTGGTGCCGGCCACTCGGATGTCTCCGGCGAGTGCAATTCCGAGACCCGCGCCGACGCACGCGCCGGGGATGGCCACGACTATCGGCACCTCGAGCGCTTCGAGCCCTCGGATGACCGGGTTGTAATGCTCGCCGACGGTATCCATCGCCGTGGCCGGGTCGGCTTCGAGCGCGGTGACGTGCTCGCCGAGGTCCTGGCCGACGCAGAAGTTCTTGCCCTCCGCGGTGATGAGCACCGCGCGCACGCTGGGTGCGGCGGCGTTCTGCACTGCAGACATCAGGCCGACTTTCGTCATGACGTCGAGGGCGTTGTGTGCTTCGGAGCGCACGAGAGTGATGGTCGCCAGGCCGTCGGTGACATCGAACCGTACCGTCATGCGTTCGTCCAATCGTGAAAGCCGCGACCGGACTTGCGTCCGATGTCACCGCGAGCAACCATGTCTCGCAACAACTGCGGGGGAGTGAACCTGTCGCCGAGGGTCGACGCCAGGTGTTCTGCGATGGCGAGCCGAACGTCCAACCCGACGAGGTCGGTGGACCGCAACGGACCCATCGGATGCTTGTAGCCGAGTTCCATGGCGCGGTCGATCGATTCGGCGTCGGCGACGCCTTCCTCCAGCATCCGGATGGCCTCGAGTCCGAGGCACACGCCGAGCCGGGAGGTAGCGAACCCGGGGGAGTCGTTGACGAGCACCTCGGTTTTGCCGAGCAGTGACACCCACTGCTGCACTCGCTGCACGACGTCTAGGGAAGTGGCCGGAGCGCGCACGATCTCGACGAGAGTCGACGCCGGAACCGGGTTGAAGAAGTGCATCCCGATGAAGCGGCTCGGATCACTCAGTGCTGCACCGAGTTCCGCGATGGAGATCGAGCTCGTGTTCGACGCGATGACCGTGTCGGGCCCGGCGATCTTGTCGACGAGAGCCAGTACCTCGACCTTGAGCGACGGGATCTCGGGTACCGCTTCGACAACCACGTCCAGGTCGGCAGCAAGATCTGCGGGGCCGGCGACGGTGGAGACCCGGGCGAGAATCGCAGCGGGGTCCTCGCTGAGCTTGCCGCGTTCGTGCGCCCGGTCCAGCCCGGTCGAGACTCGGCCGAGGGCTGCAGTCTGGTCGGCTGCTTCGGCGATGACGACGCTCGAGCCGAGGGCCGCGAACACCTGGGCAATACCTGCACCCATGCGGCCACCACCGACAACAGCTACTTTCACAGGGACTGTCATTTCTTCTTCTCCAGAAATGCCGTCATGCGGCGTTGTTTGTCTTCGGTCTCGAACAGAACAGCCTGCGCGATGTCGTCGGCCCATGGGTGCGAACCGGGCGCATCGAGAATCTTCTTGGTGAGTTTCAGTGCCAGTGGTGCTTGCTTGGCAACGCGATCCGCGAGGGAATGCGCTGCAGCCAACGGCTCGTCGACGACGTCCAGCACCAGGCCGCACCGAAGTGCCACCTCTGCGTCGAGTGTCCGGCCACCGAGAAGCACCTGCTTCGCTACGGACACGCCCACCAGCGTCGGCAGCCGGTAGCTGGCTCCGGCGGCAGCCATGATGCCCAGTCCCGGTTCGGGATTACCGAAGACTGCGGTCGACGACGCGATCCGGATGTCGCAGGCATAGGACAGTTCGGCTCCACCGCCGAGGGCGAAGCCGCGGACGGCTGCGATCGTCGGCAGGGGCAGTGCTGCAATGCGATCGAACAGGTTTCGGTTGATGCCGCGCAGTGCGTCGTCGCGAGTGCGGGCCCGCAACTGGTTGATGTCGGCACCGCCGGCAAAATGCTCGCCTGCTCCGGTCAGGATCACGATCCTGGGATCCTGCTCCACGAGCGCGCACACCTCGTGCAGCTCACCGATCATGTCGGAATCGATTGCATTGCGCTGCTTCTCGCGACTCAGGGTGACGACAACGCGGTCCGTCGACTCCTCGACGATGAGCGTGTTCACGGTGCCTCGATCAACATCGACACGCCTTGCCCGACGCCGACGCACAGTGTCGCAAGGCCACGGGCGGCCTTCTCGCGTTCCATCCGGCCCAACAGCGTCAACAGAATTCGAGCACCCGACGAGCCGAGAGGGTGGCCGAGGGCGATGGCCCCGCCGTCGGCGTTGACGATGTCCTCGTCGAGCTTCAGCTGGCGGATGACGCCGAGGGACTGTGCCGCGAAGGCCTCGTTGAGTTCGACGGCACCGAGGTCGTCGATCGACCATCCCGCGCGAGTGAGCGCCTTCTGCGTGGACGGGACCGGCCCGAGTCCCATGATGTGGGGCGCAATGCCGGCGCTCGCGCTGGTGACGATGCGGCCGCGAACCTCGAGGCCGTACGTGCGCACGGCTTCTTCCGAGGCCACCACCAATGCCGATGCCCCGTCGGTGAACGGTGACGACGTGCCGGCGGTGACGATTCCGCCCTTTCGGAACACGGTCTTCAGGGTGCCGAGCTTGTCCAACGTGGTTCCGCGGCGCGGCGTCTCGTCCTCGGTGACCTCGCCGTTCTTGGTGCTGACGGGCACGATCTCGTCGGCGAAGCGCCCGGCATCCTGGGCGGCGATGGCACGCTGCTGACTGCGGAAGGCGAAGGCGTCGGACTCTTCACGGGTGATGCCTTCGCTGAGCGCGACCTCTTCGGCGGTCTCACCCATCGACAATGTGATCTTGGGGTCGGTCCCCGCGTCGTGCGCTGCGAAGGTCGGGTTGGTGAATCGCCAGCCGAGGGAGGTATCGAAGATCTCGCCGGGCTTGGCCCACGCCGTCCCGGGCTTGGCCATGACCCATGGCGCGCGCGTCATGGACTCGACGCCACCGGCGACGATGATGTCGGCCTCACCGCTGCGAATGGTGCTCGCGGCGTTGGCTACTGCGGTCAGTCCGCTCGCGCACAGGCGATTGACGGTATATCCCGGCACCGACTGGGGCAGACCTGCGAGCAGAACCGCCATTCTGGCCACATCGCGATTGTCCTCGCCTGCCTGGTTGGCCGCACCCAGAATCACCTCGTCGATTCGGTCGACGGGTACGCCCGCTCTGCGGACCGCTTCGGCCACGACCAGTCCGGCGAGATCGTCGGGGCGCACCGAGGCCAGGGCACCGCCGTAGCGCCCGTGCGGGGTACGTGCGCCGGCCACGAGAAATACTTCGCCCACTTCGGTCTCCTTCGTACGATTACCTCAATTAATAACCGAACATTCGGTCGTTTGGCAAGGTTTGCTGTCCGCGGTGCTGTGGAATCGGCCGCCGACTGCGAAGATGTGGCAATGACAACCGCACGCGCGCCGCGCAAGACCGGACAGCCAGGGCGGCCGGGATACGACCTGGATTCGCTCTTGGCCGTGGCGGTCAAGGTCTTCAACGACCGGGGGTACGACGGCACCAGCATGGAAGTTCTGGCGAAGCGGCTCGGCATCACCAAGTCCTCGATCTACCACCACGTATCGGGCAAGTCCGAGTTGCTCGAGCTCGCACTGTCGCGGGCTCTGAATGCGCTGTTCGCCGTGACCACCGAGGATCGCGCCACCACCGGTCGCTACATCGACCGCCTCGAATACCTGGTCCGGCGAAGCGTGGACATCCTCTGCGCGGAACTTCCCTACGTGACGCTGCTGCTGCGCGTGCGAGGCAACACCGACGTCGAGCGACGGGCCCTCGCCCGCAGACGTGAATTCGACACGTTCGTCACCGGGCTCGTCGTGGCCGCCGCCGAGGAAGGTGACCTGCGTCCCGGCGTCGACCCGGCGCTGGCGTCCAAGCTCGTCTTCGGCACGGTCAACTCGCTCATCGAGTGGTACCGCCCGCGCACCGGGGGATCCGTCGAGGAATTGGCCGACGCCGTGGTCGCGCTGACCTTCGACGGCCTGCGCCGCACGTAGCGAGGGCATGCTCAGCCGGGTCGTTCCGCAGGCTCCACTCCTGGTCTTGACTTCTCGGCGTTCGGCGGCGATGGTAATTACCGACCGAACGTACGGTGAGATGGAGGCGTTGTGAGCAGACTTCTGGAAAGCTATGCCCAGGGCACGTGGTATTCCGCGACCGACGAGGGAACGCCGCTGCTGAGCGCCGTCGACGGCAGTGAGATCGCCCGGGTGTCGTCCAGCGGTCTCGACGTCGCAGGCATGATCGATTACGCCCGCACCGTCGGCGGCCCCGCGCTCGCAGCCCTGACGTTCCACGAACGTGCAGCCCTGCTCAAGCAACTGGGTCTGACACTTTTGGCAGGCAAAGAGGAGTTCTACCAACTCTCCCGGCACACCGGAGCTACCACCCGCGATTCCGGCGTCGACATCGACGGCGGTTTCGGCACCGTGCTGAGCTACGCGAGCAAGGCTCGACGTGAACTCCCCAACGAGACGGTCTACCTCGACGGCGCCATCGAGCAGCTCGGCAAGAAGGGCACCTTCCTCGGTCAGCACATCTACACCTCCCGGCGCGGCGTCGCCGTGCAGATCAACGCGTACAACTTCCCCGTCTGGGGCTTCCTCGAAAAGCTGGCACCCGCGTTCATCGCGGGCGTGCCCTCGATCGTCAAGCCCGCCAGCCAAACTGCGTACCTGACCGAGCTTGTCTTCCGTCGGATCATCGAGTCGGGGTTGCTGCCCGAGGGGTCGGTTCAGTTGCTGTGCGGCAGTGCCCGCGGTGTCCTCGACCACCTCGGCGGCCAGGACTCGGTGGCCTTCACCGGATCGGCCGATACCGCTGCGACCCTGCGCTCACACCCCAACGTCGTCGGCGAGGGACTCCATTTCACGGCGGAAGCCGATTCTCTCAACGCGTCCATCCTGGGTTCCGATGTGTCACAGAGTGATCCGGAGTTCGATCTGTTCGTCAAGGGTGTCTTCACCGAGATGACATCCAAAGTCGGCCAGAAGTGCACGGCCATCCGCCGCGTGCTGGTGCCGCAGGACTCGGTCGAACCCGTCATCGAGGCGCTGAAGGCCAAGCTCGACAAGGTCGTCGTCGGTGACCCGCAGGACGACGGCGTCACCATGGGTGCACTTGCCAGCATCGACCAGCGTGACGAGGTCCTCAAATCCATTCGTGGACTGATCAAGTCGGCCACCGTCGTCTTCGGTGATCCCGAGACCGTGGATTCACGGCCCGGTGCCTTCATGGCACCGGTCCTGTTGCGGGCCGGCGACAAGAGCGCACCCGAACCGCACGAGATCGAGGCATTCGGGCCCGTCTCCACCGTCATCGGTTACGACAGCACCGCAGACCTGCTCGACCTCGTCGCCCGCGGAAAGGGCTCTCTGGTCGCATCTCTGGTGACCAAAGATTCGGCCATCGCGCGCGAGATCGTCCTGGGCACCGCTCCGTATCACGGGCGCATCCTGGTCCTGAACTCTGAGGACGCCAAGGAATCGACCGGTCACGGTTCGCCGCTACCAGTACTGGTGCACGGCGGACCCGGCCGCGCAGGCGGTGGTGAAGAACTCGGCGGTATCCGCGGCGTCCTGCACCACATGCAGCGCACCGCAATCCAGGGAACCCCGGACGTTCTGACGGCCATCGGCAACAAGTGGGTCACCGGAGCGAAGCAGACGACCGGCGACGTTCACCCGTTCCGCAAGAACCTCGGCGAACTGCGACTGGGCGATACCATCGTCGGTGGCCCACGACAGGTCACCCGCGCCGACATCGATCACTTCGCCGAATTCACCGGCGACACGTTCTACGCGCACACCGATCCCCAAGCGGCGGCGGCAAATCCGTTGTTCGGCGTCATCGTGGCGCACGGCTACCTGGTGGTCTCGCTGGCCGCAGGGCTGTTCGTCGACCCGGCACCGGGCCCAGTCCTGGCGAACTTCGGCGTCGACAGCCTGCGCTTCCTGACGCCGGTCAAGGCCGAGGATTCGCTGACGGTCACGTTGACGGCCAAGCTCATCACCCCGCGTCAGAGTGCCGATTACGGCGAGGTGCGGTGGGACGCAGTGGTGGTCAACCAGGACGGTGACCCCGTCGCGACCTACGACGTACTCACTCTCGTCGCGAAGCCCGAGGCCGCGTCATGAGCGTACGAGTAGCCGTCTGTTACGGAATGCCCGAGGACCCGGCCGCCTTCGATCGGCACTACGCCGAGGTGCACGTGCCCCTCGCTCGGGCAGTTCCCGGCCTGATCGACTTCACCTGGGGCACGCTCGACTCGCTCGACGAGTCCCCGCCGCCGTACTACGCGATCGCAAGTCTGTACTTCGCGGACGAGGCGTCGCTGAAGGCAGCATTGGCATCGCCCGAGATGACAGCGGCAGGCAAGGATCTGCGGAACTTCGCAAGCGGTGGCGTCACGATGTTCACCCAGAACGAGCAGTCGGTGTTGCGGCCGTGACCGATTCGCCTATTGCGCGGGAGATGTTCGAGGTCGACGCCGCGTCCCGCAAGCTCGGCATCGAACTGATCGAGCTGTCACCCGGTCACGCGAGAATGTCGATGGTCGTGACCGAGGACATGGTCAACGGTTACGCCATCACGCACGGCGGATACGTCTTCCTGCTTGCGGATACGACGTTCGCTATGGCCTGCAACTCGCACGAGGATTCGGCCGTCGCTGCCCGATGCGACATCCGGTACCTCCGTCCGACGAAGGTCGGTGACGTCCTCGTCGCCGACGCCGTCGAGCGTGCGAGGTTCGGCCGCAACGGTATCTACGACGTGTCGGTGACGTGCCGAGACGAGCTGATCGCCGAATTCCGAGGCGACAGTCGCACGATAGCGCGCTAGCGATCCGGCGCGTGGAAGTACTGTGAGTCGGTGACCACTGCAGACCTGTCGGCGCTGGCAGACGCCACCGCCACTGCGGTGGGTGGTGCTGTGTCGGTGATGGATCCGCAGGGCTATGTGGTGGCGTATTCGTCGGTGCCGGGGCAGCCGATCGACGACGTGCGACGCGACGGCATTCTGGGCAAGCAGGTCCCGGCTCGATACATGGTGCATCACATCGATCCGGACTTCCGGCGCAGCTCGACCGTGCACGTCGTCGATGTGGCCGGTGCGCTACCCCGTCTGGCAGTAGCGGTTTCGGTCGACGGTGAGTACCTCGGCTCCATCTGGTGCATTGCGTCCGGTGTCGGCATCCGTCCGCCGGCCCCTGCGGCAGTGGCTGCATTGATGCGTGCGGCCGCAGCTGCAGTGCCGTTGTTGTCGGCCCGACATCATCCGGCCGATGCCGACAATCCCAGGGTGCATGCGTTGCTGACCGATCCCGAGGTCGTCACTACGCCGGGAAAGCGCTACGCCGTTCTGGCCGCAAAAGTGGAGTCGCCGCGAGCGCAGAAAATGTTGGTGCAGCTCGCTGGTCTGCTGCAGCTCACGTTCGGCAACGCGGGCGACTCCGGATGCATCGTCGACGGGAACACCGTCCTGCTGGTGGTGGAGTCCGACGACGAACGCGCGTTCGCTGCGGAGGCGGAGGAGGTTCGACGACGGGCGGAGACGGCCTTCGGTGCTGCGGTGAGCTTCGCGATCGGTGGCCCGGACGCCCGTCCCGCGATAGCGCTCAGACATGCTCTCTGGGTACTCGACGCGATCGAAACAGGCGCACAAACAACGACATTCGAGCAGAATCGGGTATCGGTCACTCTTCGGAGAGCGGGGGAGGCGCTGTCGGAGGTGTCGCTCGCGTTGCCTGCCGTCGAACTGATGCTGTCCTGCGATGCCTCGGAAGGTACGGAATACGCCGCGACGGTGCTGGCGTTGTTGGCACACGAGTCCAATGTCGCCGCCGCAGCAGCATCGCTGTACCTGCATCCCAATACCTTTCGCTACCGACTTCGGCGTACCAAGGAGTTGTTCGGTCTCGATCTCGACGACGTGGACACCCGTTTACTGGTGTGGATGTCGCTGCGGCTCACGACCGGGCGGTGAGGACCTTCCCTGGGTTGAGCAGGTAATGCGGGTCGAGCAGCTCCTTGATGCCGCGCTGCAGTTCCGCTGCAACAGAATCGAGTTCGGTCTCGAGAAGATCGCGTTTGAGCAGGCCGACGCCGTGCTCACCGGTAATGGTCCCGCCCAGCGAGAGGGCGAATGCCGCGATCTCGTCGAACGCGCGGTGTGCCTTGACCAACGATGACGGGTCCATCGGGTCGACGATGACCGTCGGATGGATGTTGCCGTCCCCTGCGTGGCCGACGACGCCGATGACGATGCCGATGCGCTCGGCGATGCGTCCGACCTCGTCGATCATTGCGGCGAGCTGCGAAATAGGAACGGACACATCGTCGACCAACGGTGAGCCGAGACGCTCGAGCGCCGGGTACGCCAGACGACGGGCCTGCACGAGTTGCTCGGATTCGACCTCGTCCTCGGCGACGGCCACGTCGGTCGCACCGGATTCGGTGCACAGTGCGGCAATCGCCTCGAGCTCCTCCACAGCGCCTGCACCGATGTCGGATTGGGCGATCAACACTGCTGCTGCGTCGGTGCCGAAGTCCATCCGCGCGTAGGCGTCGATGGCGGCGATGGTGGTGCGGTCCAACAACTCGAACAGGCTCGGAGTGATACCAGCGGCACGTATACGTGACACCGCCTCTCCCGCCGCGACGGTGGACGGGAAGGTCGCTGCCATGGTCAAAGGGGTCGCAGCGGGAAAGTCGAGGCCGACGGTCGCCTCGGTGATGATGCCGAGTGTGCCCTCGGATCCGACGAACAGCTCCGCCAGAGAGAGACCGGCCACGCCCTTGACGGTGCGTCGACCGACGAACGTCGCCCGGCCGTCGGCGAGTACGACTCGCAGGCCACGGACGAATCGTGCTGTGACGCCGTACTTCACGCAGCACAGGCCGCCGGCGTTGGTGGCGATGTTGCCCCCGATCGTCGAGGCCTCCCAACTGGATGGATCGGGGAGGTACGTCAGTCCTTGTTGTAGGGCGGCATCTTTCAACTCTTTGTTGGTGACGCCGGGTTGCACGACGGCAGTGCGGTTGACGACGTCCAATTCGACGATCGCGTTCATGCGCCGGGTGTTGAGGGCGATGACCCCGACGCCGGCATTCGCCGCTCCCGCCAGACCGGTCAACGCTCCCTGTGGCACCACGGGAATGCGATGTGCCGAAGCGATTCTCATGATTGCCTGCACGTGCGCTTCCGTGCTCGGCAGTACCGCTGCCAGCGGAAGGGCTGATTCGCAGAGGGCGGCTGCGTCGTGTCGAAAGCTCTCGAGGATATCCGGGTCGGTGACCACCGCATCCGTACCCAGAGCGCGCATCAGGTCGTCGATGATCGGAGAGTGATGAAAGAAAGTCGACGTGGGTGCGGCCATGAGTTCGAGTATGACCGGCGTCACTGTCGATGTCTGCGTCGTTCCGGACGAAGCGAGGGGCTCGGATCGGTAATTCCCCACGAAGTGGGTCGATTGTGCTGTAGAGAACGCGACCACCTTGACAAACTACGGTGGTGCCGGTCACAGTAATTACCGACCGAATGGACGGTGAGTTTTATCCGGTTCGTCGGTTGCCGAGTCCGCCGCTGTTCCTACCCCACGACACTCCGAACTGCCGCTTCCTCTCACGAGCGCCGGAGCCCGAACGAAACGAGACAAGTCGATGTCAACACAGGTCGAGACGCCTACCGGGGTGTCGCGTGAGCATCGCCGCGCCGCGATGGCCAGCATGGTCGGTACCACCGTCGAGTGGTACGACTTCTTCATCTACGCGCAGGCAGCGTCTTTGATTTTCGCCAACCTGTTCTTCGCACCGATGGGGACCGCGGGCCAGCTGGTTGCCTACGTCACCATCGGCATCAGCTTCATCTTCCGGCCTCTCGGTGCCATCGTGGCGGGCTACTTCGGTGACAAGATCGGCCGCAAAAAGGTGCTCATCGCCACCCTGACGCTGATGGGTGCCGCCACCGTCGGTATGGGACTGCTGCCCACCTACGCGACCATCGGCATCTGGGCTCCGATCATCCTGATCTTGCTGCGCATCCTCCAGGGCTTCTCCACCGGCGGTGAATGGGGCGGCGCTGCGCTGATGGCCGTCGAGCATGCGCCGAAGGGCAAGCGCGGAATCTACGGTGCGGCAACTCAGATGGGTGTTCCGCTCGGCATGCTCATCGCGGTCGGCACCTTGGCACTGTGCACCGGCTTGCTGAGCGAAGAGCAGTTCGAGGCCTGGGGCTGGCGTATTCCGTTCCTCATCAGCTTCGTGCTGATCCTCGTCGGCTTCTACATTCGCCGCCGCGTCGAGGAAACTCCGGTGTTCAAGGAGCTCGCAGAACGCAAGGAGCGCAACCACACTCCCGTTCGCGCACTGTGGCGCACCAACAAGAAGCAGGTCATGCTGGCCGCTCTGTCGTTCATCGGCACCAACGGCAACGGGTACATCATCGTCGGCGGTTTCATCGTGGCGTACTCGACGCGTGAACACGGGCTCGCTCGGGTGGACGTGTTGGTGGCCAGCCTGTTCGCGGCCATGGTCTGGGGAGTGTTCACACTTCTCGGTGCGTATCTGTCCGATCGCTATGCCCGCACCACCATCATGAACGTCGGAAACGCGGCAATGGTGTTGTGCGCCATTCCGTTCTTCCTGCTCGTCGACACCGGTGAGTTGCACTGGATCTACGTGGCCCTCGGTCTCTTCGCCGTCGGACTCGGACTCTCCTACGGTCCACAGCCGGCTCTGTACGCCGAGATGTTCCCCGCAGCAGTCCGATTCAGTGGAGCATCGATCGGCTACGCCATCGGCACCGTGCTCGGTGGAGCCTTCGTCCCAACGATCTCAGAGGCTTTGTTCAAGGGCACGGGTACCTCGATGTCCATCTCGATCTACCTGATGATTCTGGCGGCCGTCTCCTTCATTGCGACCTCACGGATCAAAAACCGTCGAGACGGGGATTTGAACGTCTGACACTCGTACGACGAAAGCCCCGAAACGATAGTGGTTCGGGGCTTTCGTCAAATGTATGCACGTCCGATTGCGACGGGTTCGGTGTGTGAGACGACATCGAGCACCGCATGGACGTCTGTTGACCGATCGAGAAGTGCGCACGCCGCATAGGTCGGAGATGCCCTTAGGCGCGCTCGACTGTCGATGGAACCAAACAACATGCGGCGAGTGACTGTTGTGCAGACCCGGGCAACGTTTCAAGCGTCGATGTCCCCAACGGCCTGGACGCGGTGTTTCCATCCAAGCTATGCCCCGTCGCTGAGGACATAGCTGAGAGCGGCAGGGGAGGTTCGGCTCGAAAGTAGAGCAGCGCTTCACGAGCGAATAGCAACTGTCCAGAAGCTGTGTTCGGCGCGACAGGAATGCGGCTACGCAGAGCAGCCAATCAACCCTGGGCGCAGAAGTATTGAATCGTGAGTCGCATCGATGAAATTGTCGAGCAAGTCATCAGCGGCGACATGTCCGCTGACGCTGCAGCCCTGGCGATTCGCGATGATCCGCCGGCACGTCGAGACATTGGCCGAAGCAATGCAGTCCCCTGCCCGAGCACGCAGCTCAGTGGTTCGACGTATGGGTGAGCAGCTCCCACTGGTGCAGGACGATGCCCTCACTCGCAATATCACTGCTGGTCGGTGTAGACGAGCGCGCTGCGGTCACCTGACCCGCCAGTCGGCAACGAGAAGCTCTACTGCCGCGATATCTTTTGTCAGGGAGTGACAAAAGGAAAGTAGGTGCGTAGATGGTTCGGGCACGCGAAACTGTGGCGCTACGTGTCGAACGCGAGCTGTCCTCGGTCGTCGGTGAGGCGGTGTTGGCGATCAGGGCGGCGATCCCGGCCTACCGGGACCTGCACGGTCCCCAGCTGGCCGACGTGGAAGGTATCGCATACTGGTCGCTACGAAGGCTCATGCAGATATGGAACGCGGACACCGCGGAACTCGACGATCGCGACCGGGCGCGGTTCCGCGCCATCGGTGTGGCTCGCGCCTCGGACGGGCGCCCACTCAGCGACGTGCTGCGCGCCTACCGGGTGGCGTCGAGTGTGTTCATCCGCCACATTGCCTCCGTTCACCTCGCCGACCTCGACCCGGCCGACATCGCAGAACTGAGCATCGCCGCGTTGGACGGAATCGATGCCATCTCCGAGGAAATCATCGGTGCATACACCGCGGCACGAGAACGACTGGCCTCTGACGGTGAGCACGCCCGGTCGGCGCTGCTCGACGATCTCCTGGCCGGCCGCCAGAACTCGCCCGGCGCGCTCGCCGACAGATCGCGAGAGCTCGCCCTCACCCTGCCCACCCATCCGACGGTTCTCGTCGTCGGCCGTGCCGACTCGACGGACACCGTCCGTCACGAGGACCTCGACAACGTCTTGGGTGCGCTCGGCGGCGACCGCGCAACGGAAGACGCGCAGTTGGCCACGCGCCGCGATCACCGCTCGGTGTTCCTGCTGCCTGCCGCCGTCGACCTCGCGGACGTCGACGCGGTGTGCGCGGAGCGGTATCTGCGGGGCTCTGCGGTGGCACGTCGTCCGATCACGGAGGTCAGCGCCAGCTACCGACTGGCCGCCGACGGACTCGGCGCAGCACCCGAGCACGCGTTCGATGACCGTGCCGTTCTCGACGAAGGCGACAGTCAGTTGCTGGCCCTGCTCACCGCCCGGCCGTACGCGGACACGAACGCCGTCGTCGCCGCCGTTCTCGGCACGCTCACCGAACCCGCCCACAACCACCTACTGGCAGGACTGTCCGCGTTCATCGCCACCGGAACCGCCACCGAAGCCGCCGCCGCCCTGCACGTACACCCTCAGACACTGAGATACCGGCTCCGACGGGCACGGGAGGTGACCGGACGTGACCCGCGCCGTGCGTGGCATCGGCTCGCACTCGACACCGCACTACAGCTACGTCAGCTGCAGCGACCCACGTGATCCGATATCGGTGCCCTGGCAAACTACGGCTTCTTACCGGGCTGTGACGTCGAGGTAAGTGTTCTCAGGGGCGGCGCGCCCCTCCGGTCTCGACTGCCGAATCGTCGGTGTCGCGGTCGGTGGTGGTGGTTCCTGAGACGGTTCCTGCGAGGGTGGGGATTGTCTGGTCCTGGGGGTGGTACGTGGCTGCTGGTGTGTCGAGCAGAAACCAGCCGCCGAGCGGGGGACCTTTTGGCGATGAATCGCGTCCGTTTCACCCATACCCCTGCTCGTCCCCGGTACCACTGCTCGTCCCCAGTACCCCCGCTCGTCGAGTGAAGTGGCGGCGCGTCGCGTGAGCGCCGACTGTGATCTGGGTATTCCGCCGGAGCAATAGCGTTGGACCGCCCTGCGTAGGGCGTTCATCACCTGGTGACAAAGCAGGGGTGACATCCGGGTGACCGGTGCTAACTTACCGACCGGAAAGTTTTGTGACCTACGACATACGTCCGGCCGTGGGCACCCCCCGACCCGACACATAACAGACAGGTGACACCGTGCTCCGCAGAAGTCGTTCGCTCTTGATCGTCGGCCTTGCCGCCGCCGCCATCCTCACCCACGGAGCAGCGGCGGTGTCCGCGCAGCCGGTCGACGACCCCTTCTTCCGCTACACCGGCACGGCCGCCCTGGAGAGTTACGCACCCGGATCCGTTCTCGGTGTGCGCACCGTCCCCTATCACCTGCTCAATGTGGCGACCCCACTCGACGCCGTGCAGATCCTGTACCGATCGACTGATGCGCAGGGACGACCGTCCGCCAACGTCACCTCGGTGCTGCGGCCCCCGAACGCGCAACCGGACAAGGTCATCTCCTACCAATCGGCGTACGACTCGCTCAACCCCGACGACGGGCCGTCCCGAGCCATCGCCGGTAACACACCCTTGCTGTCGCTGACACCGAGCGGACGGAACGTCGGTGTCGGAGGCTCCGCGGTATCCGGCGAAGGCACGGTCATCGCCCCGTTCCTGGCTCTCGGTTACACCGTCGTTCTCGCCGACACCCAGGGCCCTACCGCGGACTTCGCAGCCGGCCCCGAGTACGGAATGATGACCCTGGACTCGCTACGCGCTGCACAACAGGTACCGGGCAGCGGCGTCACCGACTCTTCCCGCATCGGTCTGCTCGGATACTCCGGCGGTGCCATCGCCACCAACTGGGCGTCAATAATGGCGGCCGACTACGCACCCGACATCGCAGACAATCTGATCGGTGCAGCCCAGGGCGGATTGCTGGTCAACCCGGCGAACAACCTCCGCTACGCCAGCGGCAGCATCACCTGGGGCGGAGTGGTCGGCATGGCCATCATCGGCATAGGACGCGCGTACGGAATCGACTTCGACCCCTACATCAACGACTACGGCCGCGAAATCATGGCGCACTTGAAAGACGCATCCATCCTCAACGTCCTCCTCCAATATCCCGGACTGCGATGGACGGACCTGGTCAAGCCGGAATACACCGATCCGAACACCGTCCCCGAGTACGTCGACGTGGTCAACAAGATCAACATGGGCCAAGCCCCCATCCCCACCGTCCCGATGTTCGTCGCACAGGCATCGAACGGGATTCTCGAAGGCACCCAACCGGGCCCGGTAGGCACCGGCCCCGGCGACGGCATCATGGTCGCCGGCGACGTCCGCGCACTGATGAACAAGTACTGCGACGCAGGTGTGACCGTGCAGTACGACGAGTACAACACCATCAGCCACATTCCCGGAGCCGCACTGTGGTTCCCCGGTGCAGTCGGATGGCTCCTCGACCGCTTCGACAACAAGCCGGTACCGACGAACTGCGGTCGCATCGCGCCCGGGAATTCACTCGCACCGCAGCAACATTCGCGCTGACGGCCTTACGCGACCTATGCCCGTGTCTTCCCACAGGTGTGTCGCGGTGGGCCACCCCGAGCGCACGCCCGTTATCTTTTAGCTGGTCCTTGAAACCGAGGGCTACGGTCGCCAGACCCGGTATGACTTCTCGCCCCTGTCATCAATGATCCGGGGGGTGGT
>NZ_JBFBKN010000032.1:0-42487 GCF_040702225.1 Rhodococcus sp. NPDC080181 | reverse complement strand
TGTCGGTGCAGTTGTGGTAACCACACCGATACCGGAGGTCCTCACCTATCTGTCGCTGCCACGCCGTCCACAACGTCCCTGCTCATTACAACTAGGGCAGTATCTCCATTGCGTTGCTCGACGCTCTCGCACGCTCAGTCGCAGGGGTCCATCCCGGGCGTTGTGCTCCTTGGTGGCCATAATGGTTTTGCTTCCAACTGGATACATGGTCCGCGTGTGGAAAAGGTGGGGCGACGGAGGCGCAGACTGGAAGTGGATTGCCTCGGTATCATCGAGCGTTCACTCGTCCGAGCTGTGATCGGAAGTATCGAGGTGGAGTGCAGCACACGGTGCCGGACGTGATCTGCGCACTGGATTCGGGGCCACCAGCGTGCTCGTCGCCGAACCTGTCGGTGGGCTCGTGTTTCATGACGACCCATGAACAAGGTCCTGCGTGCGACGCTCGTCAGTGCGGTCGTCATCACCACCGTCATCGGAATCGCGTCGTTCGTGCTGAGTTTCGCCGCACTGTGGGATCTCGCCACGATGGCGGGCGTCCCGCGATCGCTGTCCTGGCTGTGGCCCGTGATCGTCGACGGCACAATTCTGCAGGCCACGATCTCCGTCATCGCACTCGCTCAATTCGAGGAACAACGCAGTGGCCGACGCTTCTTCTGGGGCGTGTTGATCACGGCGGCTCTGGTCAGTATCGGTGCAAATGCCATGCACGCCTTCATTTCCGACGCCGGAACATTGCATCCGGCATTATCGGCGGCCATTGCGACGGTCGCCCCGGTCAGTCTGTTGGCCGCGACACACGGACTCGGCATCCTCGTCCGAGTACCGGCCGAACTGCCGAACAATCCAGAGATCCCGGACGACGCCCGAAGCCTCACGCAGGCAGACGACGACACCGTGGCCGCCGACGTGGTGCCGCTGCAGACCGGGATCGAACCGAGACCGGAACCGGCTGAGCCCGCGTCTGCTGTGTCATCCACCCCGGTACCGGCCGCACCCGTCGAGGACGTTCGTCGCGATTCGCCGGCGCGCGATATTCCGTTCACGTCCGTGCGCACGGTCGAACCATTGGACGACGTCGATCGCTGGATTCTCGACGAAGAACGGGTGGACGATCTCTATCCCGTCGACGCTCCGTGACATCCGGTGGCACCATCGAGTGATGAGCCAGAATCTGCCGAGATCCGTAGTTCCCGAGAAGCCGAAGCCGGGTCAGGAGTCGGTGTGGGATTACCCCCGTCCACCGAAGCTCGAGTCCTCCAACCGTTCGCTGGTCGTCCGGCTCGGCGGCGAGGTGGTCGCGCGCACCACCGCCGCGTACCGAGTGCTCGAAACCAGCCATCCGCCCACCTGGTACATCTCGCCCGCAGACGTGGTTCCCGGCGCGTTGACGCCGTCCGAGGCCCGGTCGACGCACTGCGAATGGAAGGGCGCGGCGACCTACTGGGACGTGCACGGCGGCGACGCCGTGGCACCGGCCGCGGGGTGGAGCTACGAGAACCCGACACCGCGGTTCGCAGAGATCGCCGGCTACCTCGCGTTCTCACCCAGCCGACTCGACTGCGAAATCGACGGCGAGGCGGTCCGGCCGCAAGAAGGCGGTTTCTACGAGGGCTGGATCACCGACGACGTGGTCGGCCCGTTCAAGGGCATCCCAGGCTCCTACGGCTGGTGATCACTCACCCCGCTGGTAGCTCGGCGCGGGGGATGATCTGAATCGAACTCGTTGCGCCGGGGTCGCTGCCGGTCACCAGCACGTCCCCGGTGCGCGGGTCCACGGCAACGGAGTTGGCCTGTGTCACGGTCGGGACGTCGCCCAGGAATCGCGGTGCGGAGACGTCCGAAACATCGACCACGCGCAACAGATTCGACGCGGTCAACGTCACGAACAGCAGCGCCCGGTCGCGGTCGACGGCAAGTCCGTACGGATTTCCCGGGGCCTCGATCGACGCGGTCTGGCGAATACTCCCCGCAGCGTCGACCGAGGCGAGAAGAACGGTTCCGCCGTCGGTATCGGCGAACCCGGCCGTTGTCTCGTTCACCGTCACGGCGTGGGTCAGCTTGACGCCGATCGGGGCCTGCGCCACCTCCCGCTGGGTCGCGCCGTCATAGACCCACACACCGTTGCCCTGCACGTCTGCGACGGCGGCGTACGGGCCGAGAGCGGCAGCGCCACCGGGCTGGACCGGGCCCGGTGGAAGTTCCGACAAGACCGATCCCTCGCGCAGGAAGATCACCCCGCCGCCCATCTCGTTGGTGGCCACGATCGTGCCGCCGGAGGTGAGCACCGCGTCGTGCGGCTGCCGTCCGACACCCGTGGCCGTGGACAGGATCGCACCGTCGTTCAGCGCCACTTCGAGTAGTTCGTCACTGCCTTCGAGCGGGACCAGGACCGGGCCGTCGGGACCTGCCAGCGACAGGTGCCGGGGTGCGCCCGTCGTCTGGACCATCTGCCGGACGGCACCCGTCGCCGCGTCGAACAGCACCACGCCGTCGGGCTCGCGTACTCCGGCGGCGGCGATGCCCGACGTCCCCACGACGATGCCCTCGGGAGCCCCGGGGAGCGGAACGACAGTTCCGACCGGATCGGCAGAATCGGGTGCCTGGGCGGGTTCGGCTGCCGGAGTTGTTGCCGGCGTGGTTGCGGGCGAAGGGGATTCGTCAGGGGCAGAAGAGCACCCCACGAGCAGGAGGCACATGACCGTCGCCGCGGCGAGAGCGGTTTTCACGATCGGCGGTACTGCTCGAAGTGCAGGGCATCGTCCAGTGGACGCCCCGTGCGCCAGCCGAATCGCTCGAGATCCGGTACCTCCTGGAACGACTCGACCGGGCCCACACACAACCATGCGATCGGACGCACCGGGGCGGGGATGTCGAGCAGTTCGGTGAGGTACGCCTCGTCGTAGAACGACACCCAGCCGACCCCGACGTTCTCGGCTATCGCTGCGAGCCAGAGGTTTTCGATGGCCAGTACTGCCGAGAACAATCCGGTGTCGTCGACGGTATCGCGGCCGAGGACGTGCGGGCCTCCCCGGTTCGGGTCGTACGTGACCACCACTCCGGTACCGCTGGTCTCGATCCCTTCGATACGGATGGGGTCGAACGTCTGTCGGCGCTCGGAGTCGAGCTTGTCCGCGAAGTCCTGTCGGCAGTCGGCGACGTGTGCGGCGAAGGCGCTCAACGTGTCGGGTTTGCGGACCACTATGAAATCCCAGGGCTGGGTGTTGCCGACGCTCGGTGCCTGATGCGCTGCGCCGAGGATGCGGCGCAAGGTGTCGTCGTCGACGACGGTTCCGTCGAACTCGGCTCGCACGTCGCGGCGAGATCGAATGGCCGCGTATACCGACAGTGTGGCTTCGGTCATGATATCCGTTCTCCGATAACAGTTTTCAGGTTCTCGTTCAGTTCGTCGACGAGGGCGGGCAGGTGCTCGCCGGGGGTGGGGCGGCCCAGGTGGAAGCCCTGCGCCCGTCCGCATCGCAGCTCACGCAACACCGATACCGTCCTTTCGTCCTCCACGCCCTCTGCGGTCACCGACAGCCCCAGTGTGCGCGCCAGTTCGATGGTCGAGCGAACGATGGCGGCGTGAGTGGCATTGTGCGACATTCCGCTGACGAACGTTCGATCTATCTTGAGTTCCTGGACCGGGAGGCGCTCGATGTAGGCCAGAGAACTGTAGCCCGTGCCGTAATCGTCGATGGCGACCTGCACTCCCATGGCGTGCAGACCGGCCAGCACTTCCGTGGCACCGGCGGGGTCGGTCATCGCGGAGCTCTCGGTGACCTCCAAGGTCAACTGCTCTGCAGGGCAATCGAACTCGGACAGGACTCGGGACACGTGGAAGATCAGACTGTCGTCGAACAGGTTTCGAGTGGAGATGTTGACGGCCATGCGCAGGTTCAGGCCCGATGCTGCCCATCGCTGTCGTTCCGCCAGGGCTTGCTCGAGGACGTAGCGGGTCAGTGGGCGGATCAGTCCGGTGTGCTCGGCCGTGGGCAGAAATGCGCTGGGAGAGAGAATGTCTCCACTCGGGTGGTGCCAACGCAGCAAGGCTTCGACCCCCACCACGGTCATCGAGTCCAGATCGACCTGGGGCTGATAGCGCAGTCTCAGTTGATCCGACGCGAGGGCGGCGGTGAGCTCGCCCAGCATGATCAACTGCTCGCTCTTGTCCCGGTCCATGGACCGGTCGTAGTACGCGACGCGCGATTGCACGGTCTTCGCGGCCTGCACGGCGAGGTCGGCGCGCTGCACCAGACGGTCGGGTGTGGCGTCGTCCTCGGCGACGCGCGCCGGGGCGTTCGTCGCTACCCCCACGCTCGCTTCGATGAGCAACGACATGTTGCCCACTTCGAACGGCGTCGAGAATTGTTCCAGTATGTCGCGGGCGAGGGCTGCGGGATCCATCGAATCCGACTCACCACACAACGCGAATTCGTCACCGGCCAAGCGTGCCAACAGGATCGCGTCGTCGCCTACCGTGCGCAGTCGGGTGGCGACGGCGGCCAACACCTGATCTCCGAGGCCCCGTCCGAACGTGTCGTTGATTTCGGTGAAGCGGTCGATGTCGACCGTCAGCAACGTCGATTCACCGGCGTTGCCGTAGATCCGGTGTTCGAGAGCGCGCAGATTGGCCAGCCCGGTGAGGTGGTCGGTGTCGGCGACGGCGCGGAGCTGAACGGTCTGGGTGTGCAGCAGCCGCAGCAGGTCGGTGATGCGCAGGATCACCAGGACCACCAGAATGCCCGCGCACAGCATGACCGCCCATCCCCATTGTGCGATCGGCTTCTCGCGCACGACTTCGACGACCATCACGGCGGGGGCGGTGAGCGTGGCAGCGGTCAGCACGACGACGGACGGTGTGGTGAACGACGCCATCAGGTGGGCGTCGGATTCGATGGTGGGGCTGGTGATTCTCCGCATCGACGGGTGGAGTGCGGCGACGCCGATGAGCACGTAGGACAGCGTCCACCCCGCGTCGAGCAGCGAGCGGTCGGCCGAGGAATCGGACACGATGGAGAAGTTGTTGGCGGTGTCGGTGACGACGAGCAGGACCACCGCCGCGGTGAGCAGTCGGTAGGACAGTGCCCGCCACTGACGAGACCCGACGAAGTGGGCGAGCAACCCGAGCAGAAAGATGTCCATCGCGGGATAGGCGACGTCGACCAGCCCGGCGACGCCGGAGATGCCGTCCCCGTCCAGCGACGGTTGGACCGCAAAAACCCAGGTGAGCAGTGCGAATGCGACCATCACGATAGCGCTGTTGGCGATGTGGCCGCGTTCGCTCGCCCGCCACTTGTGCCGGACCAACAGGAACAGTCCGAAACCGTAGATTGGGTAGCCGACGAGGTAGAGCGCGTCGGCGAGCGACGGATAAGGCACGACGCCCCCGCCGGCGTGAAGCCACTCGTAGACGATGTCGCCGAGCACCCACACCGCGGTGCCCGCGGCGATGCTCCACCAGGCGGTTCGGTTGCGCGGACGGTTCAGTCTCGTTCCCACGATCGTGGCGGCGACGGCGGACGCCCCGACCACGACGAAGATCGATTGCGACCAGACGGAGTCGGGCACCGCGAAGTAGGCGATGCAGCCGAGTACGCCGAGTGCTCCGTACCACCGCCACCAGGCCGTCACAGTTGTCTCCAGCCGTTCGCGTGATCCGACGACTCAACAATGGCACATCAGGTGACCTGGGTCACTTTCTCGGGGTGTTTTTCGGGCTCGATGCAGGTAACGGGGATGTCGGTGCCTCGTGGGAGCATGAAAACGTGGAGTCGAGCGCCGGGAAGGCGAAGAGCGGGGAAGCGAGCATCATGCACGCCGATCTCGACTCCTTCTATGCCTCGGTGGAGCAGCGAGACGACCCGCGGCTGCGGGGAAAACCGGTGATCGTCGGCGGGGGAGTGGTACTCGCGGCCAGCTACGAGGCCAAGGCCTTCGGGGTACGCACCGCGATGAGCGGTGGGCAGGCGCGGGCGGTCTGTCCGCAGGCGATCGTCGTGCCTCCGCGTATGGAGGCGTACTCCCAGGCGAGCAAGGACGTGTTCGACGTCTTTCACGACACGACGCCGCTCGTCGAGGGAATCTCCATCGACGAGGCCTTTCTCGACGTCGGAGGCCTGCGTAAGATAGCGGGCAGCGCCCTCGACATCGGGCAGCAACTGCGCCGCGACGTCGCCGAACAGGTCGGGCTGCCCATCACCGTCGGGATTGCCACCACCAAGTTCCTGGCGAAGGTGGCCAGTGCGTTCGCCAAACCCGACGGGCTGCTGTTGGTGCCACCCGGTGGTGAACTCGAGTTCCTGCACCCGCTGAACATCGAAAGGCTGTGGGGCGTCGGCAAGGTCACCGCCGAGAAGCTGCACGTACTCGACATCAGAACCGTGGGAGACATCGCGGCCTACGGCGAGAGATCGCTGGCCTCGGTGTTGGGAAAGGGCGCAGGAGCGCACCTGTACGCACTGGCCATGGGACGAGATCCGCGCCGCGTGCAGCCCGGAAAGTCGCGCAGTTCCATCGGTGCCCAGCGGGCCCTGGGCCGCGGGCGGCACGACGCGGCCGAGGTGGAGGCGTCGTTGATCGGCCTCGTCGATCGCGTCACGCACCGAATGCGGGGCGCGCAGCGGACCGGCCGAACCGTGATGTTGCGCTTGCGGTTTGCCGATTTCACCCGGGCCACCCGATCGCACACCCTCGATCGCGCCACCGCCGACACCCGGGACATCCTCGATGCCGCACTCGAGCTGCTGCACGAGGCGGCTCCGCTGATCGCGGAGAAGGGCATCACTCTGGTCGGGGTGACGGTCTCGAGCATCGACAGGGGCGGAGCCGAGCAACTGGAACTGCAGTTCGACCCCCCCTCGGTACGTAGACCACCCGAGGCGTCGGCACTCGACCGTGCGTTGGACGGGGTGCACAAGAAGTTCGGGTCGACGTCGCTGACGCGCGGGGTACTGCTCGGACGAGACCCGGGGGTATCGGTACCGCTGCTGCCGGACTGACTACGTGCGCACCGTCGGCTGCACCCGAAAGCCCTCGGGCATCATGGTCAGCCGCTCCGTGACCTTCAGTCGATACGACGGGTCGGCCTGCAGATCGAAGCGTTGCAGCACGGTTCCGAGTACCAGTACGGCCTCATGGATGGCGAATTGCCTTCCGATGCATGCTCTTTCGCCCGTCCCGAAGGGCTTGTACACGTGCGCCGGCCGAGCTTTGATGCGGGCGGGCAGAAAGTTGTCGGGGTCGAATTTCTCCGGCCGATCGCCCCACACCGGATCTCGGTGCAGGGCCGTCGCGAGCACGATCGCCCAGTCTCCTGCCGCCATGGGGTAGCCGTCGCCGATGACGGTGTCGGCTCGTGCGCCGCGTCCGAACGCGGGAACCGTCGGCCACAGACGCAGTGATTCGTCCAGGACTCGGCGGACGTACCGGAGTTTGGGGACCTGGCCGAACTCGGGCTTGTCCGTCCCCCAGATCTCGTCCACCTCGGCCCGGGCACGTTCGAAGACCTCGGGGTGGGTGGCCAGGAAGTACAGTGCGAAAGACAATGCACCAGAGGTGGTCTCGTGCCCGGCGATCAAGAACGTCAGAATCTGGTGGCCGATGTTGGCTTCGCTCAGGGCATTCGGGTTGTCGGCCTCGCGCGCCGCGTCCATCATGATCTGCAGTAGGTCGGTGAAGTCCCCGTCGGACTGTCGACGAGTACGTACGACGTCGGTGAGTACCTCGGCCAGGTACTTCTTGTTCTGCTCGTATCGGCGGTCCGATCGGGCGAACAGCGGCGCGGCGAACGCCGGGATCGATACCAACGCCCGCCGTTGGCTGTACGTCAGTGCGCCGACCATCGCGGACACGAACGGGTGTGGTTCGGCGCGGGTGAACGAGCCGAAGCTGTAGCTGAATCCGGTGCGTCCGATAGTCTCGAGCGTCAGCTTCGTCATGTCCGAGGACACATCGGTCGTCGACGCGTCGCGCGAACGCTCGCTCCAGTGCTCGATCAGATCGTCCGCGACGTTCACCATGATGTCGTGGTAGCCGCGCATGGCTCCGGCGGTGAACGCCGGCCGCAGCAGATCGTGGGCCCGTTGCCAATTGGGCTCGTCGTTGTAGGCGGTGAACAGGCCGTCGGCACCGATGTCGCGGAGGCGCTCGACGCCCGGCGGCAGGAACTTCTCGAAGCGGCGTTCGTCGCAGAGATCGCCGACCACGTCGGCACCCGAGGCGAAGACGAAGCGCTTGCCGAGGATGTGGCGCTCGAACATCGGTCCGAGCCGTGCGGCCAGAGCGGTCGAATCCTGGATCGGCGAGCGCGGGTCGACACCGATGACGTCGCCCAGTATCGGCAATCGATACGGCGGATGCGGTAGTGCGCCGTCTCGTAGTGCGAATTCCGTCGACATGGCCGCTCCTCAGTCCCCGAACCGACTCGTTGAACCGGTGTCAAATAGTGACCGTACTCACCGTTGAACTCGTGTCAAGTAAGGTTCGAAACCCCATGACCACACCTCGAAAACGCATGACACCGGAGCAGCGGCGTGCGCAGCTGATCGAGATCGGGTCGACCCTGTTCGCCGAACGTCCCTACGAGGACGTATGGATCGAGGAAGTGGCAGACCTGGCCGGGGTCTCACGGGGTCTGATGTACCACTACTTTCCGTCCAAGCGGGAGTTCTTCGTCGAGATCGTGCGCACCGAATCCGAGCGCAACCTCGCCGTCACCGCCCCGGACCCCTCGTTGCCGGTCCTCGAGCAGATAGCCGCCGGACTCGACGCCTACATCGCCTACACCGACGAGCATGCGCACGGCGTCCGAGCGGTCAATCGAGGCGCGCTGCTCGGAGACGACCGCATCAACGACATTCTCACGCGCGAGTTCGACATCCAGCAGCAACGCATTCTCGACGCGCTGCCGGACGAGTTCCACGACGACGAGATGATCCGGGCCGCGCTCCGCGGGTGGGTGGCATTCGTCCGCGCGGTCTGTCACGACTGGGTGGAGCGCAGGACTCTGAAGAGGGAACAGGTTCGCGAGCTGTGCCTGAAGGCGATCGCAGGTCTTCTCGAGGTGTGACCTGCGGGTCTATCGTCGGGGAATGTGCCGAAACATCACCACCCTGCGGGGATTGGAACCACACGCCACCGACGACGAGATCGAGGCTGCGGCGCGTCAGTACGTCCGCAAGATCAGCGGTGTGCAGAAGACGTCCGACGCCACCCGTGACGCGTTCGAGACGGCAGTCGCCGAGGTGACGGCCACGACGCATCGGCTGCTCGACGCCCTGCCGGACCGGCGGCAGCCACCTCCGACGGTGCCGCCGCTCAGGCGTCCGGAAGTGCAGGCGCGGGTTGCCGCCAAGGCGGCTGCCGGGGCCTGATGCGCGCTAGCAGACCACTGCATCGAATGGATGGTTTTCCGCAGAATCGGACGCGCGATCGGGGTCGAGGGTGGCAAACTGGTCGAGTCAGGCGAAGGGGGTGACGATGACCGATCGACGACGACGACGCACGTTCGATTCCCGAGACGGTGACGCCGAGGTCGCCGAGCCGCTGCTGCGAGCGGTGTTGTCCTACGCGCCCCGCGACGAGTCCCCGATGCCTCATCCTTCCGAGGGCATCACCTTGCGGGCCGAGAACGGATCCGGTTCGATCCGCCTGGAATTGGCCATCGCCGACGATCTCGGGGTAGGCGTACCGGGACCGTTCGGATCCAGATTCTACGAATGTGGATCGTTCGAAGTGGTTGTGCCGCAACGGGACTCACGCGAGGGTGCGTTGTTGATGATTCACCTGCTCGAAGCCCAGGCTCCGCATCGATTCGACTTCACCGCATCCATGCCTGCGTGCTGGGAGTTGCGGCTCGAGCGAGACGGCTCCGTATCGGTGCTCGACGACACCGGCGACGCAGTGATATTCATCGGTCGCCCTTGGGCTTTCGACTCCGACCTGCACCCGGTGCACGTGTACTACACCATCGAGAACGGCCTGTTGGTGCAGAATGTCGGAGCTACGTCCGACACCGGATACCCCATTCTCGTCGACCCTGATCCCGAGGCGATCATCACCGGAGACGGCAGGCTCGTCACCGAGAGCTGGACACCGCGGCTGGTCGTCGGAGGCATCGTCGAGGACCTCCCGCCGCGGTCGATCTCCGGCCGAAAGATCATTCCCGGCTGAAAAGTGTTGTAGCGCAGTCAGAACGGATCGTGCTGAATGTGCTCCATCGGCGTACCGACCTTGCGCAGTGCGTACAGCGTGGTGCGCACCATCGACGGCGACCCACAGATCTGAATCTGCCGATCGGCCCACGAGCCGAACCGCGTCACCACCTTGCCCACCGGGCCGTGCAGTCGATGATGCATGCCCCACGGTAGTTCGGGCGTCGGACCCGAGTGCCACCACGGATCCTCGAGCTCCTCGGTCACCGGCACCACCGTCAGCCACGGATTCGACAACGACAGCTGCCACAGTGTGTCGAGGTCGTAGAGGTCGCACGGATACGTCCCACTGACGAACAGATGCACCCGCGGATTGGTGCTGCGCTGGGCCATCTCCATCACCTGCGCGCGTAACGGTGCCAGACCGGTGCCCCCGGCGATCATCAACACGTCCTCGCCGATCGTGCGATCGACGTGCATGCCGCCCAGCGGCGGGCTGATCAGCCAACGGTCGCCGACAGTCGTTTCGGTGACCATCGCCGGTGATACCCAGCCCCCGGATACGCGTCGAACATGGAACTCGATCTCGCCGTAGGGGTTGCTGGGAATGGCAGGGGACAGGTAGCGCCACAGTTTGGGCCGCTGCGGAATCTGCACACTGACGTACTGGCCGGGGAAGTACGGAATCTCCCCGTCGGTCTTCAGTCGCACCACGGCCAGGTCGTCGAGCAGGCGGTGATGTTCGACGACCGTCGCGCTCCAATACGGGGGCAGTTCGTCGTTGTCGGCGGCGGCGGCCATTGCGTTGCTGACCACGGTGAGGGCATCTCGCCAGGCGGTCTCGACCTCGTCGGTCCACATCTCGGTGCCGGCGAAGCTCCGGAAGGCGCTGATCAGCGCCGAACTCCCCGCCCGGAAATGTGCCCCGGAAATTCCGTGCTTGCGGTGGTCCCGGCCCAGCTGTTCGAGGAACGGCTCGACGCGGTCGGCGTCGTCCAGATTGTCGAAGATGTACCCCAGTGCCAGAACGAAATGCTCGCGCAATGCGTCCATCGACGCCGGGAACAGGGAACGGAAGTCGGGATACTCGGCGAAAAGGTGAGCGTAGAACGACCGGGACAGCTGTTCGGGACCGTTCGGTGCAGCCGCTACCGACTTGAATCCGGTGCGGACCAGGGAGACCGTGCGTGCGTCGAGCAACCTCCACCCCCACCGATTGACACCTTCGACCGTCACCAAAGTAGACCGATCGAGACTTTCGCGCATCAGGGCATCGCGTACGAAAAGAATCAAGGTTGAGCGGAACAGACTCAACTTGTCTATGGTTGTACCCAGCGACACGCTCGAACCCCACACTGGAAAGAAGGTGACCGGTGGACAGTTTCACTCCCACCACGAAGTCGCAGGCAGCACTTTCGGCTGCCCTGCAGGCCGCATCCGCGGCCGGTAACCCGGATATTCGTCCGGCACATTTGTTGGTGGCGTTGCTCGATCAGACCGACGGCATCGCCACACCATTGCTGAAGGCCGTCGGCGTCGACCCCGCAACGGTGCGTCGAGAAGCGCAGAACCTCGTCGACCGCCTGCCCTCGGCGTCCGGTTCGACCACCACTCCGCAACTCGGCCGTGAAACCCTCGCCGCGATCACCGCAGCGCAGCACCTGGCCACCGAACTGGACGACGAGTTCGTCTCCACCGAACACCTCATGGTGGGTCTCGCGACCGGAAACGACGACGTCGCCAAGCTCCTCTCCGGCCATGGTGCCGGAGCCAACGAGCTGCGCAACGCGTTCCAGGCGGTCCGCGGCAGTGCCCGCGTCACCAGCGCGGATCCGGAGAACACCTACCAGGCGCTGGAGAAGTACAGCACCGACCTGACGGCGCTCGCCCGAGAAGGCAAGCTCGATCCCGTCATCGGCCGAGACACCGAAATCAGGCGTGTCGTCCAGGTGCTGTCCCGACGCACCAAGAACAATCCCGTTCTGATCGGTGAGCCCGGTGTCGGCAAGACCGCCATCGTCGAAGGACTCGCGCAACGCGTCATCGCCGGCGACGTGCCCGAAAGCCTGCGAGGCAAGACCGTCGTATCCCTCGATCTCGGTTCGATGGTCGCCGGCGCGAAGTTCCGCGGTGAGTTCGAGGAACGGCTCAAGGCCGTGCTCGACGACATCAAGAACTCCGCCGGTCAGGTCATCACGTTCATCGACGAGCTGCACACCATCGTGGGCGCGGGAGCCACCGGCGACTCGGCGATGGACGCGGGCAACATGATCAAGCCGATGCTTGCTCGCGGCGAGCTCCGACTCGTCGGCGCGACCACCCTCGAGGAGTACCGCAAGTACATCGAGAAGGACGCCGCCCTCGAACGCCGCTTCCAGCAGGTCTACGTCGGGGAGCCGTCGGTCGAAGACACCGTCGGCATCCTGCGCGGACTCAAGGAACGCTACGAGGTGCACCACGGCGTCCGCATCACGGACTCCGCCCTGGTGGCCGCCGCGACCCTCAGCGACCGGTACATCACGGCCCGGTTCCTGCCGGACAAGGCCATCGACCTCGTCGACGAGGCTGCATCACGTCTGCGCATGGAGATCGACTCGCGCCCCGTCGAGATCGACGAGGTGGAACGAGCCGTCCGTCGCCTCGAGATCGAGGAGATGGCCCTGGCCAAGGAGACCGACGACGCATCGAAGGCCCGGCTGGACAAACTGCGTCAGGAACTTGCCGACCTGCGGGAGAAGCTGGCCGAGCTCAGCACGCGGTGGCAGAACGAGAAGAACGCCATCGACTCGGTGCGGGTGCTCAAGGAAGAACTCGAGAACCTTCGCGGAGAATCCGATCGCGCCGAACGCGACGGTGATCTCGGCAAGGCCGCCGAACTACGGTACGGCCGGATCCCGACCCTGGAGAAGGAACTCGCGGCCAAGACCGAGGACTCACCTGCCCAGGGCGACGTGATGCTCAAGGAGGAGGTAGGCCCGGACGACGTCGCCGACGTGGTGGCGGCGTGGACCGGAATTCCGGCCGGCCGAATGCTGGAAGGCGAGACCGCCAAACTGCTGCGGATGGAAGACGAACTCGGCAAGCGAGTCGTCGGACAGAAAGATGCAGTGCAAGCGGTGTCCGACGCCGTCCGACGGGCCCGTGCCGGGGTGGCCGACCCGAACCGTCCGACGGGCTCGTTCCTGTTCCTCGGACCCACCGGCGTCGGTAAGACCGAGCTCGCGAAAGCGTTGGCGGAGTTCCTCTTCGACGACGAACGCGCGATGGTCCGCATCGACATGAGCGAGTACAGCGAGAAGCACGCCGTTGCTCGGCTCGTCGGCGCACCTCCCGGCTACGTCGGCTACGAGGCCGGCGGGCAGCTGACCGAGGCGGTACGCAGGCGTCCGTACACGGTGGTGCTCTTCGACGAGGTGGAGAAGGCACACCCGGATGTGTTCGACATCCTGCTGGCCGTGCTCGACGAGGGCAGGCTCACCGACGGTCAGGGCCGCACGGTCGACTTCCGCAACACGATCCTGATCCTCACCTCGAACCTCGGTGCCGGCGGTACCAAGGACGAAGTGATGGACGCGGTGCGGCGCTCGTTCAAGCCCGAGTTCGTCAACCGGCTCGACGACGTCGTCGTGTTCGACGCACTGTCGGAGGACCAGCTCGAGTCGATCGTCGACATCCAGCTCGGCTTCCTCGCGAACCGTCTGGCAGCTCGTCGACTGACTCTCGACGTGTCGTCGCCGGCCAAGATGTGGCTGGCCGTACGCGGTTACGACCCGCTGTACGGTGCTCGACCGCTTCGCCGACTGATTCAGCAGGCAATCGGCGACCAGCTGGCGAAGCTCCTCCTCGCCGGTGACGTGCACGACGGAGACGTGGTGCCCGTCAACGTCAGCCCCGACGGCGAACGGCTCATCCTCGGCTAGCGCCCGAGCCGGCAACCAGCCCGAGCAGGCCCGCACGAACGTCTCGTGCGGGCCTGCTGTCGGTTGCCACTGTCGACGTTCTCGGCGTGGGTACCCTCGTGGAATGACAAATCCGGACGACCCGCGAGCACCCCGAGATCGCGATCAGGACGCGGCGCAGCAGCCGGAGTCATCCCAGCCGACCCAGGACTACGGGCACCCAGGCGCCCAGCAGTACCCGGATGCCCAGCAGTACCCGGATGCCCAGCAGTCTCCGGGCGCTCAGCCGACGGAGGCGTATCCGACCCAGGCCTACGGCAACCCCGACCCGCAGGCGTACCCACCGGGCTACCAGCCGACGCAGGCGTTCCCGCCCTTCGACCCGGCGCAGCAGGCGGCCGCGAATCAGGCCTACGGACAGGCCCCGGGATACGACACCCAGCAGTTCGGTCACACCCAGCAGTTCGGGCAACCGCAGCAGTTCGGGGGCACCCAGCAGTTCGGGGGTGCGCCGCCGCCGCAGGAGCCGAACAGCGTCGATTCCGGCAGTAAGGGGCCCCGTCCGTGGGTTCTGGCGCTGATCGGGCTCGTTGTGCTCGTCATCGTCGTCTCGTTCGGGATTGCGTTTCTGAGCGGAGGGCGCGACGAACCGGGCACCACCGCCGCGGCACCGTCCACCTCCATCCGGCCCTCGCCGTCCAGCGCGCCCATGACCACGCCGCGGCCCACGGAATCGGGTGCGACAACCACACCCGAGCTCATCCCCGGCGGTATTCCCGAGATCCTCGGCCAGCTCGGCTCATCGGTGGGAACGATCAACGCCAACGACGGTTCGACTCTGACGCTCGACGGCCTCGACGGCGCTCCGGTCACAGTGCAGACCACACCGCAGACCCAGATAATCTCGTTGTCCGGTCGCGATCTCGCGTCGTTGGCCGTCGGTGCTTTCGTCGTGGTGCAGGGCGAGGCCGTCGAGAACGGAATCATCCGTGCGAACGTCATCATCGAGACCCCCAAGCTCGGAGGGTAAGGCGGGAGTGGAGCCCGCGGAATGACCCGCAGCTCTCCGTGCGGCTCCTATGACCGTTCACAGGAGTCGGCGGCCGTGGACGGGCGCGAGGTGGAAGTCGATTAAGGTGGTTCGCGATGACGGCAATGTGGTTCGGCCTGGCGGTAATTGCACTCGTGGGCGCAGCAGCGCTGCTCTACATCGACCGATCCAAGCGAGATCGATCCGGTCGGGTACGGCAGATGTGGGCCAAGGCCCAGGGGTACGAGTACCGACCCCACGACCGAGAGCTGGTCACCCAGTTCTCGCGCGCCGCGCTGTCCAAGCCCGAGTTCGATGTGGCTCTCGGCGTCGTCACCGGAGTTCGGCGTGGTGAGGAGTTCGTACTCTTCGACGTCGAGGAGACGGGCACCATCGTGGCCGTCCAGCGTTCCGTCGGCTCCGATGTCGATATCGACCTGAGGCCCCGCTCGACGCCACCTCCGCGCGACGAGGACATGCAACTTCTCGGGTCCATCGGACCGCGAGTGGTGTTCGCCACCGACGTCGACATCGCTCGTCGTGTCTGTGACCAGCGGATGGCTGCGTTCACCGAGTCGATTCCCGAGAATCTGCAGCTGTTGTGGAGTGAACAGGACTGGACTCTCGGATCGATGCCCCTGACCAGCTCGGGGCGCGATTGGGATGCCGCGATCGATGCGGTGGCGCGACTGTCGGGGATGCTGCACGTTCTGCCGCCGGTCCGCGGTAGCGCGGTGTACGGCTCGCGTCCGGGCGGCGGCGAGTCCGTTCGTGATCGAAGCGATCCGGGTCGACCGTTGGTGCAGGAACCGCGCGTCGGGCCGCCCCGCAACCAGCAGTCCGGGAACGTCCCGCCGCGCGGTGTGGAGCCGCGCAGTGTCGAGCCTCGCGGTGTGGAGACGAGAAGTCCTGCTGCCGATTCTCGTCCGCAGCAGGCGACTCGACGGCCGAGTCCACCGAGGCCGGATCAGAGCGGACCGCAGGCCACGCGATCGGTGAATCCGGTGCGACCGGTGCCGCGTCCGCCCGTGTCCCGTCCGATTCCGTTCGATGCGGATCGGCGACGCAACCAACCCTGATCATTCTCGGGCGTGCCTACCGGCCTCGGCGGCTGGGCACCGTTAAATTCGTACCTCGTGACGGTTTTCTCGGGCGTTGTGGTCCTTGTGCTGGTACTCGTCGTTCTCGGTTACGTCCTGAGTGTGGTGCGCCGCCTCGCGCGGTACCGCGGTCTGGCCGAGCAGAGCGCACGGCTCGTCGACATCGAGCTCGAGCGTCGATACGAGCAACTGCAACCGTTTCTGACTGCGGCCGAGTCGGCGGACCTGTCGGGCGACCTGCTGCGTCAGCTCGCCGGAGCGCGTTCGTGGTCCAAGGCAGTCCGTGATCGCGGACTGGGCCTGCAGGCGCAGGCTGCCGCCGAGAACGCTCTGTCCGCCGCCTTCCATGCGGTTCTCGACGACGCCGAAGCGCGCCGCAGTGTCGTCGGCAACTGGGCGTTCCAGGGGCCGGCCGGCGACCTGACGGTCACCGAGAAGCGGATTGCCGGCGCGGTGCGGGTGTACAACGACACGGCGTATCAGCTGTCCGAGGCCGTCGGATCGTTCCCCTCGTCGCTGGTCGCGAAGGCTCGATCGGTGACCGCGCCCGAACCGTTCGTCGAAACCAAGGAGTCCCTGGACGAGCACCGCGCCGCCGAGGTCGCCGCCTAGGGGAGCGCTGCGCCCAGTACCCGGGTGCGGGTGGTCGAGAATCTCGGTGGGTAAGTTCGTACCGACCCGACCGCCTCATGGCACGACGAGAGGAACCCGAACATGGCTGACAGCGCTGCGAATTCGGACAGGCAGGAACTGGCCGATCTGGTGAAAGAGCTCGCCGTCGTGCACGGGAAGGTGACGTTGTCCTCGGGCAAGGAAGCCGACTACTACGTAGATCTGCGTCGGGCGACCCTCCATCATCGCGCAGGTGCATTGATCGGTTCGCTGATGCGCGAACTCGTCGCCGACTGGGATTTCGCGTCGGTCGGCGGTTTGACGATGGGCGCAGATCCCGTCGCGATGGCGATCATGCACGCGCAGGGCCGGCCGATCGACGCATTCGTGGTGCGCAAGGCAGCGAAGGCGCACGGCATGCAGCGTCAGATCGAGGGACCGGACATCGTCGGCAAACGTGTTCTCGTAGTGGAAGATACGACGACGACCGGCAATTCGCCCCTGACCGCAGTTCGAGCCCTGCGCGACGCGGGCGCGACGGTGGTCGGGGTCGCCACAGTCGTGGATCGGGCGACGGGTGCGGACGATGTCATCGCCGCCGAAGGGCTGGTATACCGATCACTGCTGGGCTTGGCAGACCTCGGTCTGTAGCCACTGTCGCGGCCGGACCGGGGGCCCGGCCGCGACAGTGATTGTCTACAAGCCTGTTTCAGCGAATCAACTGCGCGACGACGACGAAGTTGTCGTCGGTAGGCTCGCCGCCTTGGACGTCGCAGTTGGCCAGGATCAATCGACCGGGTACCGATTTGCGCAGTTCGTTGTCTGCCAACAGTGATCCCTTCGGCAGGGGTCCTACGGTTTCGACTGCGTATTCCAAGGTGCCGCTCGAGGTACGCAGCACAACGGTGTCGCCAGGGGTTACCACCCGCAATGCCTTGAACGGGGCGTCCCGCTTCGAATAGTTGTGTCCGGCAACAACTACCGTCTGCTCGGTCGAGGTGCCCGGCATGCCACTCTCGGCCCACCAGGCCGGTAGTTCGTCCACCGGGTTCAGCACCTGCCCGCTTTCCCCGCCGCGATAGAGGGGGTCCGGATGAATGGGACTGCTCAGATAGGTCGACCCGTCCGCCGAGCGCAGCTCGATGTACTCCGGTCGAGAGGGGGCGACATCGCCCGTCGGTGCAGCCCCCGAGATCTGTGACTGCACCGGCGAACGATCGGGTGCGGCGATCCCGACTTCGCCACTCGCACAACCTGATACGAGAAGAACGAACGTCAGGATCGCCGTCCACAGCCAGCGGGTGTTACGAGGTGGCATCGGTGGAGCTGCGGCGACGCAGGTAGAACGCGCCACCGGCAGCTGCGACGACGACCACGCCGACACCGGCCAGGATCACCGGGGTGTTCGACGAGCTGTCCGAAGCGCCCGACGCCTCGTTCGAGGAATCGCCGAGTGCCAGATCGACCGGCGGGAGCTCTCCGGCCACGCTGACGACGCCGTTGTCGTCGGTGGTGAAGTAGTCCGCGACGGTGAAGGATCCGTCCTCGTTCTTGACGCCGACGAGCGAGACTCCGGTCTCGTCGACGACGACGGTGTTCTCGTCGACCTCGGTGACGGGTACGTCTTCCTTCACGGTGTTGCCGAGGTTGATGGTCCACTCGAACTTCGGTCCGCTGGCTGCCAATTCGGCTGCCTCGGCCTTGAGATCGGCCTCGGCCTTCGCCTTGGCGTCGGCTTCGGTCTTGGCGGCCGTTGCGGCGTCCTGAGCCGTCTTCAGCGTGGCTGCTGCCTCCGTGGCCTTGGTCTTGGCGGTCGCGGCTGCGTCGGTCTTGGCCTGCAGGTCGGCGTTCGCCGTCTCGACGGCCGTATTCGCCGTCACCAGTGCCGCTGCGGCTGCGTCGGCCTTGGCCTGCAACTCGGCGACATCGGCGTCCGACGGCGCGGAATCGAGTGCAGCCTGGGCAGCGGTTGCCGCCTCGGCCTTGGCGTCGGCATCGGCCTTTGCTGCGTCGGCTGCAGTGCGGGCGTCGGCTGCGGCTTTCTCGGATGCAGTGTCTTCACCGGCTGCGGCCTCGGCTGCGGCTTCGAGGTTCTTCGCGTTCTGCTCGGCCACTGCAGCCACTGCGGCAGCGGTCTGAGCCTCGATGTTCAGTGCCAGCGACTTCGCGGCAGTGGCAGCGGCAGCGCGAACTGCAGCGGTCACCTTGGTGAGGTTGAAGTTCTTGAACGAATCCTGAACAGCGGTAACGGAATCCGCGAGCGCCTTGTTCGATGCGTCGGCTTCGACCTTGGCGGTGGCGGCGAGTTCGGCCTTCGCGTCGGCGTCTGCGCGAGCCGCCTCGGCTGCGGCGGTGGCCTCGGGGTCGCCCGAGACGGCTGCGGCTTCGAGCTCTTTCGCCTTCGCCTCTGCCTCGGCTGCGACTGTTGCAGCGCTGTCGGCGGCGGCCTTGGTTTCGTCGGCCTTGGTCTTCAGTTCGGCAGCGGTGTTCTTCGCTGCGGTGACCGCTGCGCTCGCTGCTGCGCTCTCGACCTTGGCGTTCGAGGCGGCCGTGACGGCGGCCTTGGCCTTGACGTCTGCCTCGGCAGCAGCAACTTCTGCCTTGGTGGCGTCGGTGCTCGCGGTGGCCTCGGCTGCCTTGGCCGTCTCGAGTCGTACCTGGGCGGCAGCCGATGCGGCTGCGGCTTCCTTGCTGGCGGCCTCGGCGTCGGCGATCGCCTTCTTCTCGGCGTCGGACAACTGCGGAATGACGTCGAGATTGACTGTGGCCGTGCCGTCTTCGTTGAACACGACGCCGCCGGTGATCTGCGGCAGTGGACGAACGGCGGAGGGGGCTTCGGGTGTCGGGACTGCGGCTGCGGCGGCCGCGGCTGCGTCCTCGGACGTGACGGCCGGGACAGGAGCGTCGATCTGTCCTTCGGCTGTTGCGGTGCCCGATCCTTCTACTGCGGCACCCTGTTGGCCTGTGGGAGCGGCGGGTTCGACGCCTTCGGATTCTTCGCCCGCCGGTGCTTGAACCTCGGAGCTTTCCGGCGTACTGGGCTCCTGAGCACTGGCGATTCCCGGTGCGGCGATGGACAGGGACAGTGCCATGGCGGCCCCGGCTGCGGCGAGGCGCGCCTTCTTGGACCTGGCGATCGACTTCTGCGACATGGAGATTGTGGCCCTTCGGTCAGTGGCAGCAGTGAGCTGCGCGCACCCGTCCTCCCACGCGGAACGAGTGTTGTTGGTGAGTCACACGAACAACCGTGATGACGTGACCGTAAACCAACCGGACGGTACATCGAACCGAAAAGTCCTTTACTGAGGTATTGGTTACCAAAGTGTTACTGATGAGACGGATGTGACGAATGAGGCCATTGATACACGCCGACGGCCGAGAGTGATGCTCTCGGCCGTCGGATCCAGCGGTTGATCGGAAGGCTCAGTCGCCTACTGTCACCGCGCGGGCTTCGTCGATGCTGTGTGGTGCCGGCTCGTGTTCGTCCACGTGGGAGAGGACTTTTCGGCCGGTCGCCAGGACGACGATGGCCAGGGCCGTGCAGGCCGCGCCGACCCAGAACGGGACGTGCATGTTGGATTCACCGAGCTTGCCGGCCAGGTAGGGAGCGGCGGCACCGCCGGTGAAGCGGACGAAACTGTAGGCCGCCGACGCGGTCGAGCGCTCCACCGGCGCCGAGATCATGACGGTCTCGGTGATCAGAGTGTTGTTGACGCCCAGGAACAGGCCAGCCACGACGGTTCCGACGATCAGGACGGTCTTGTTCTCGGTGAACATCGCCATGACGCCGAGGTCGACGGCGAAGAGCAGGAGCGAGAGCATCATCATGTTCAGCGTTCCGTAGGCCCGCTGCAGTCTCGGTGCGATGAACACCGATGCCACGGCCAGGCAGAGGCCCCAACCGAAGAAGATGAAACCGATCGAGTAGGTGCCCATGTCCAGGGGGAACGGGGTGTACGCCAGCAGGGTGAAGAATCCGTAGTTGTAGAGCAGTGCGGTGATGCCGACGGTCAGCAGTCCGCGGTGTCGCAGTGCCCGGAACGGATCGAGGATCGACGTGGTGTGCGCGGGCTTGGGGGTGTCCGGGAGCATGACGATCAGCAGGATGAATGCGATGGCCATCAGTACCGCGACGCCGAAGAACGGTCCGCGCCAGCTGAATCCGCCGAGTAGGCCGCCGACCAGCGGGCCGGTTGCGATTCCGATGCCCAGTGCGGCCTCGTAGAGGATGATCGCGCGGGCGACGCCGCCGGATGCTGCGCCGACGATGGTCGAGAGCGCCGTGGCGATGAACAGGGCGTTGCCCAGTCCCCAGCCGGCGCGGAATCCGATGATCTCGCCGACGGAACCGGACATGCCGGCGAGGGCGGCGAAGACCACGATGACGGCCAGGCCGGCCAGCAGTGTGCGCTTGGGCCCGAATCGGCTGGACACGACGCCGGTGATGAGCATCGCGACGCCGGTGACGAGCATGTAGCTGGTGAACAGCAGCGACACCTGAGACGGCGAGGCGTGCAGTTGTTCGCCGATCGGCTTGAGGATCGGGTCGACCAGACCGATACCCATGAAGGCGATGACGCTGGCGAACGCGACGGCCCACACGGCGCGCGGTTGCTTCAGCAGGCTGTCGGGGGAGGTGCTGGTGGTCACGAAAGAGTTCCTCTCTTTTCCCGATCGACGGGTTCGAGGATGCTGCGAAGCTCGCTCAGGCCGTCGGTCAATTTCTGGATTTGTTCCGGGTCTCGGTCGGACAGGTACGGGACGAGTCCGTCGACGATGTGACGGCGACTCGCGGCGAGCCACCGATGGCCGGCCTCGGTCATCTCGACGAGCACGGCCCTCGAGTCGTCGGGGTCGGACGTCTTGGTCACCAGGCCGTTCTTGCCCAACTTCGCGAGCAGTGCCGTGGCCGAGGGCTGCGAGCATCGGTCCAACTCGGCGAAGGTGCTGATGCGCAAGGGCTGATACTCCTCGAGCAGCGACAGTGCCCGCATCCACGCTCTGGGCCATTCGTCGCTGCCGAACCGGGCAGCCAAGCGAACGAAGCGTGACGAACTGGTGACCAGCTCCGAGACCAGATCTTTGAGGTCGTCGTGGGAATGGCTCACCGGTTTATTGTTACATACACTAACTATCTATCGCAATGCGAGGCTCACCTGCCGTTGAAATCGGGTGGGGTGAGCTCGGGGAGTGAGAGCGGATCAGTGTCGACTCAGTAGATCGGCGATCTCGCGATCCCACTCGGCGTTTCGGCGCCCGTCATATCGGAAGCGCATGACGTAGTAGAAGCCGATCAGCGCAGTGGCCGCCAGGATCCAACTTCCGACGGCACTGAAGATCGCGGCAGCGACGACATCCGACGAGGTCAGTGGCCGCAGGCTCAGCTCGCCGGCGTCGTTCACCCAGATCTGAGCGGTCGTACCTACCGGCGACCCGGTGTCGACGCTGACGCGGCCGGTGTGCTCGACGCCTCGGTAGACCCACTGCGAGGGAACGGCCGTCACGGCTCCACCGTTGGTGGAGTCGAAGCTGGTCGCGGCAGTCGGTGCCACGGTTGCGACATCGGTCGTGGTGGCCGTCACCTGGTGGATCGACGTGCGCTGCTCATCGAGTCGTTGCTGCTGCTCGGAGTAGGCACCGGTGCCGATCCACAGCGAGAACGGCACCATGACGATCAACAGGGTGACGACCCAGCGCTTGATCTGTGCCTGGCGGAGGTCGCAGTCGCGGAGAAGCGGATTGGGGTAGCCGGCGACCTCGTCACCTGCGATGCGAGTGTGCCCGGTGAGTTTGCGGCGCATGATGGTCCCCAGTGCTTTCGAAAATGATCCGACCGACCTGTCCACGATGCCCACGCTCACTGCGAGTATCAAGCGATAGGGGTCAGGGTCACATGTGACGGTCGTTATGACGGATTCGCCCCGGAAAGGTCGGAAGTGAACTTCGATCGGGTGGGATGTGCCCGCGTTGCCGCGTCGGTAGCAGGTGCGGTGACAGTGCTCGGGGCGTGGACGGGCTCGGCACGGCTGCAGAAGATTGCCAAGCCGCTGATCGTTCCTGCATTGGCCACCGCCCTCGATCCAGCACACGACCGGGTGCTGGCGACGGGTCTGGTCGCCGCCACCATCGGCGACGTGCTGTTGATCGACCCGGACGACGACTCGGCGCTCGAACTCGGTGCCACTGCATTCGGAGTCATGCAGAGTTGCTACACGTTTCTGCTGTGGCGTCGTGGTGCGCGACCGGTTCTGCTGGACGCCGTTCCGCGATACGCGGGCTGGCTGGCCGCGTCGATCCTGCTGGCTCGACGCCAACCGGCGGTCGCCCCGACCCTGTCGGCCTACGGCGGCGTGCTCGCGACGACGTCGACGTTGTCTGCGCGGTCGGTCTCGCGTGGGGGTGATCGCCGGCTCGTCGTGGGCGGCATCCTGTTCACGGTGTCCGACGCGCTGATCGTCCACCGACGACTGTTCCTCACCGACGAACGGCAGCGCCGCACGGCGGAGGCGGTGATCCTGTCCACGTACGTGGCCGCTCAGATGCTGCTCGTCGACGCCCTGGCCACTACTCGTCGACGCCGTGACGGGGAAGCAGCAGAACCCGCTCTCGATGGGCCGGGTCCACTCGAACAGCGATGACCGTGCCCGGCTCGAAGTGTGCGGTGTCGGCTCGGGGAATGCCGTAGACGATCTTGCCGAAGTAGCTGCTCGAGCCCGGCACGGTGAACTCCAGGTCCAGCTCGGCGGTGTCGTCGTCGATGCGCCGGATCGCGTCCACCGTCGCCCACCCCTCGACGCCGTGTTCGATCAGATCCTTCTGCTCGCGCGTGGGGCGTCCGGCGATCATCATGGCCAGGCCGAGGGCCGCGCCGAATCCGGCCACCAGGGCTGCCAACTGGTACGGCAATGTGCCGGGCGGGGTCTTGTCCACGAGCCAGCCGATCCAGACTGCCAGCACTATCGAATAGCCGATCGCCACGACGACGACGGCTCGCACGATCCTCGAGTCGTTCACTTCGGTACTCCTGTGCCGTCGGGAGACGGCGTTCGATCGATCGGAGATTGGGGGTTACTCGTAAGTAGGGTTACATGTACGGTGATCGATGTGACTCGACCTACTGTCTTCATCTCAGGTGCCGCGGCCGGCATCGGCCGTGCAACGGCACTCAAGTTCGCTGCCAACGGTTACCTCGTCGGTGCGTACGACATCGACGAGACCGGTTTGGCGTCACTCGGCAAGGAAGCTGCTTCGCTCAGCGGTCGAGTGTTCACCGGTACTTTGGATGTAACCAACTCCGACCAGTGGGAAACCCGGTTGAAGGAGTTCGTTGCCGAGGGTGACGGTCGACTCGACATCCTGATCAACAACGCCGGAATCCTCGCTGCAGGGGCCTTCGAAGACATGCCGCTCTCGGTGCATCGCCGCCAGATCGACATCAACGTCAACGGCGTCGTCTACGGCACCCACGCTGCATTCCCCTACCTCAGGGACACCCCGGGCGCGCAGGTCGTCAACCTGTGCTCGGCCTCGGCCATCTACGGTCAGCCCGAGTTGGTGACGTACGGCGCATCCAAGTTCGCGGTACGTGGCATCACCGAGGCGTTGGATCTCGAATGGAGCAAGTACGACATCGCGGTCAAGGCCATGTGGCCGCTGTTCGTCCAGACGGCGATGACCGAGAAGATCTCGACGGGCACCACGAGCTCGTTGGGCATCAAGCTCACCGTCAAAGATGTGTCCGACGCGATCTTCGACGCCACCCGTCCGGTGAAGCGTCGGTTGCACAAGGTGCACTTCCCGGTCGGACTGCCCTCCAAGGCGCTCTCGCTCGGTTCACGGTTCTCGCCTGCGTGGCTCACCCGTGAAGTCAACCGCCGTCTGAGCCACACCTAGAACGCCGCACCGGACGATGCCGGCGCTGCGCCGGTATCGTCTGTCTTTCGAGCAGTAGGTGTCGAAAGGTGGGTCGGGTTTTCTTCATGCTGAGCACGGTGCGGTCGAGCAGGACAAGACAATTCGGGACAGTGCGATTCGGAACGGTGCGGGCGTGGGCGGTCGCTGTCGGGGTCGGGTCGGCGCTCGTCCTCACCGGCTGCAGTAGCGAGTCGGCTGCGCAAGCGCCGCCTCCGTCGTCGACCACCACCCCCGTGCCGACCACCACGACGACCGCACCGACCACGACTCCGCCGCCGGTGACGACCACGTCGGAAGCGCCGCCGCCCCCGCCGGTCGAACCACCCCCACCGGTCGCGGAGCCGCAGACGACGTATGCCGCGATCGGCGGGGCCTATTACTTCACCTCGCCCGACGGACTGTTCCAATGCGGCATCGTGCCGCTGTCGAGTCGCACCGAGGCCGGGTGTCAAGGTACGACCACCCCGGTCCCGCCGCGGCCCGACGACTGCATGATCAACTGGGGCAACGGTATTCGCGTGACCAACGACGGTCCCGCGGCATTCATGTGTTCCGGGGGAGTGGTGTACACCTCGGGTGGCGAATCGATGGATCCGCCGCTGGCTGTCGGTGCGACCATCGCCGAGGGTGGCTACACCTGTACCTCGGCCGAGAACGGTATCTCGTGCGCGAACGACGCCACCGGTCACGGATTCCGGATCGCGCCCGACAGTAACGAAATCTATTGAGCGAGAACGAGATCGACGGCCAACCGGCCGAAGCCGGTCCCACCGAATGGGGTGAGAACCCGAACGGCGTCGGCCCGTGGTCGGACACCCACGACGAGCCGCCGCCCGACGACCCGCGGCTGGACCCCGAACTGCTCGCCGCCGGTGATCGACGCAATGTCGTCGACGCATATCGATACTGGCGACGCGAGGCCATAGTCGCCGACATCGACACTCGCCGTCATTCACTGCACGTCGCCATCGAGAACTTCGCGAACGACGCGAACATCGGCACCGTGGTGCGCACGGCCAACGCTTTCGCTGCACAGGCGGTGCACATCGTCGGGCGGCGTCGATGGAACCGTCGCGGCGCGATGGTCACCGACCGGTACCAACACATTCACCACCACGATTCGGTGGAGGCGCTGATGGCGTTCGCCGAGGACCAGGGACTCGTCGTCGTCGCCGTCGACAACACCCCGGGCTCGGTGCCGATCGAAACGGCTGAATTGCCGCGCAACTGCCTGCTGCTGTTCGGTCAGGAGGGTCCCGGCGTCTCCGATAGCGCGCGGGAGTCCGCGTCCATGACGGTCTCGATCGCGCAATTCGGGTCGACACGCAGCATCAATGCCGGTGTTGCGGCCGGGATTGCGATGCACTCGTGGATTCGTCGCCACGCCGATCTCGATACCGCATGGTGAAGACAGGGCCTTACCAGGACGGGATGTAACGGTTCGGCAACGGTAGTGGCAGGATTGCGGGTATGCAGGAGTTGTGGTCGCAGCGTGCCGACGCTGCGGAGGGGGCCGTCGTCGCACGGCACATGCGTCGGCTGTGGGGACTGCCCGGTACGGCGCTCGGAGTCGTCGCGTGGCCGCCCGTCAAGCATGAGCGTGCCTTCCTGCGCTGGCACTACTGGTGGCAGGCACACCTGCTCGACTGCGCAGTGGATGCCGCCGACCGCGAACTCACCACAAAACGTCGACGACGCCTGACGAAAATCACCCGCGCGCACCGCACCCGAAACCTCACCGGCTGGACCAACAACTACTACGACGACATGGCCTGGCTCGGGTTGGCTCTCGAACGTGCGCAGCGTCAGCACTTCGTCGGAAACCGCAGCGGCATCCAGCAGATCGAGATGGAACTGTTCGACGCCTGGGCTCCGGCCGAAGGCGGCGGCATCCCGTGGCGCAAGAAATCCGACTTCTACAACGCGCCGGCCAACGGCCCGGCCGCGATCATGCTCGCCCGCACCGGTCGGCTCTGGCGGGCCCAGGAGATGTCGGACTGGATGGACCGCACCCTGCGTGACTCGCGCACCGGATTGATCCTCGACGGCATGCATTCCACCCGCGCCCTCGTCGACGCGGGCAAGTCCGGCGAGGTCGAACGCGCGATCTACAGCTACTGCCAGGGCGTCGCACTCGGCCTGGAAACCGAACTCGCACTCCGTCTCGGCGAGCCGAGGCACGCGCAGCGTGTCCACGCGCTGGTCGACGCCGTCGAGAACCACCTCACCCGCAACCTCGTCATCACCGGCGGCGGCGGGGGAGACGGGGGCCTGTTCAACCCGATCCTCGCGCGCTACCTCGCGTTGGTGGCCACCGAACTACCCGGCGACACCGACGCCGACGACCGTGCACGAGAGGTTGCGGCCGCAATCGTCCTCGCCTCGGCCGAGGCCGCATGGGAGAACAGACTCGAAGTGGAGGACAACCCACTGTTCGGTGCCGACTGGACCCGCGAAGCACGATTCCCGGGGCAGGGCCTGCACATCGCCACCTTCGCCGAGGGAACGGTCCGACCGTCCGAGGTGCCCGAACGCGACCTGTCCGTGCAACTCGGTGGCTGGATGCTCATGGAAGCGGCCTACCGCGTCTGCGCTGCTGGATTCTAGGTCGTTCCGCAGGCTGCACTCCCGCGGATTCTAGGTCGTTCCGCAGGCTGCACTCCCGCCGGTTTTCAGGTCGTTCCGGGTCCTACTCGACAACCTCGTCGACGACGATCGTCTCTTCGGGACGCGCCATTTCCTTGCGGTATTGCCAGATGCCCAGACCCGTTCCGACGACCAGCAGCACGATCATGCTGATCAGCACCGCGGGCATCAGCCACGGGATGCGTTGGATGAACGAGCCGAAGTAGAAGCCGACGAGCAACAGCACCGGTGCCCAGATGATCGCGCCCAGAGTGCTGGCGATGGTGTAGCGACGGTGATCCATCTTCGCCGCCCCGGCGACCATCGGGCACAGCGTGCGCACCCACGGGATCCAACGCGCGACGAGAACCGCCCAGAATCCGTGCTTTTCCAGCAGCAGATTGACCTTGTGCAGGTTCTTGGTGTTGAGGTACTTGCCGTTCTTGCGGGCCACCAGCGTCGAACCGGTTCGGTGGCCGATCATGTATCCCACCTGGTTGCCCGCGATCGCCGCGACCATCGCACCGACCGAGAGAGCCCAGATGTGGCCGGTGCCCGACGCGTGCGTCGCCATGACGATGCCCGCAGTGATCAGCATCGAGTCACCGGGTAGGAACAGGCCGATGATCACCGCGCATTCGATGAACACGAATGCCATCACGATCACCCACACGACCAGCGGACCCGCCGACTGCAGCGGTCCGAAACTGCCGACGGCCTCGGTGGACACGGTCTGCAGTGCGGTGGCGGTCAATGCTGTGGCGCTCAGTGACACGGGCTCGATCGCTTTCGGAATTTCTCGATCAGGACTTGGAGTCCGGGGCGTCGGCTTCGATCGCGTCTGCTGCTTCCCCGAGTGGAGTCTTGCGGGCCTTGATCATGCGCTTGCCGACCTCGATCACGATGGGCAGTACGGACACGGCGACGATCAGCAGGAAGATGATGTCGACGTGGTCGCGGATGAACGCGATCTGTCCGAGCAGGTACCCCAGAACCGTGACACCCGCGCCCCACAGGATGCCGCCGACGACGTTGTACGTCAGGAACAGCGAGTACTTCATGTGCGACGCACCGGCGACGACCGGCGCGAACGTCCGCACGATGGGTACGAATCTCGCCAGGATGATCGTGATCGGGCCGTGCTTCTCGAAGAAGACGTGCGACTCGTCGATGTACTTCTTCTTGAAGAATCGGGCGTCGTTCGTCTTGAAGAGGGCGGCACCACCCTTGGTGCCGATGAGGAAACCGACCTGGTCGCCGAGGATCGCCGCGATGGGAATCAGGATGACCAGCGTCCAGATGGACGCGAAGGGCTCGATCTCGGTGGACTTCGACGCCGCGATCAGGCCGGCTGTGAAGAGCAACGAGTCGCCGGGCAGCAGCGGGAACAGCAGGCCGGACTCGATGAACACCACCAGCAGCAGACCGATCAGGACCCAGTGACCGAAGGAATTGAGCAGGTTCACCGGATCGAGGAAACCGGGCAACAGGGCCAGATTCGTCGTCACCGATTCCGAAGCAGCAAGAAGACTCACCGCGCCCACACTACCGGCCGAAACCGGCAACTCCTGAACAGTCGGTGTCGGCCGACCGTGAACTCGATGGCCTGTTCGGCACCCCTCGACGGACAACCACCCGGGAGGGACGTGAGCGGGTACGCACGACACCGAGCCCGGAGGTTGCCATACTGCACAGGACACAATCGAACTTTCAATGGAGGAATGACGCCGTGCCTATCGCAACTCCCGAGTTCTACGCCGAGATGCTGGGCCGGGCGAAGGAACACAAGTTCGCCTTCCCGGCAATCAACTGTGTGGGTTCCGAGTCCATCAACGCCGCCATCAAAGGCTTCGCCGACGCGGGTAGCGACGGCATCATCCAGTTCTCGACCGGCGGCGCAGAATTCGGCTCCGGCCTGGGTGTGAAGAGCATGGTCACCGGCGCTGTCGCTCTCGCCGAGTTCGCCCACGTCGTGGCCGCCGAATACGACGTCACGATCGCGCTGCACACCGACCACTGCCCCAAGGACAAGCTGGACACCTACGTGCGTCCGCTGCTCGCGATCTCGCAGGAGCGCGTCGACGCCGGCAAGAACCCGCTGTTCCAGTCGCACATGTGGGACGGATCGGCCGTGCCGATCGACGAGAACCTGGAGATCGCGAAGGATCTGCTGGCCCGCGCTGCGGCCGCGAAGATCATCCTGGAGATCGAAATCGGTGTCGTCGGCGGCGAGGAAGACGGCGTCGAGGCAGAAATCAACGACAAGCTGTACACGTCGAACGAGGACTTCCTCAAGACCGTCGAGGCACTCGGTGCCGGAGACGCCGGCTCGCGCTACCTGCTGGCGGCGACGTTCGGCAACGTGCACGGCGTCTACAAGCCGGGCAACGTCAAGCTCAAGCCGTCCGTTCTCGCCGACGGTCAGCGTGTGGCCAGCGAGAAGCTCGGCCTGGCATCGGGCTCGAAGCCGTTCGACTTCGTCTTCCACGGCGGATCGGGCTCGGCGAAGAGCGAAATCGAAGAGGCGCTCGAGTACGGAACGGTGAAGATGAACGTCGACACCGATACCCAGTACGCATTCAGCCGCCCGATCGCCGGACACTTCTTCTCCAACTACGACGGTGTGCTCAAGATCGACGGCGAGGTGGGCAACAAGAAGGCCTACGACCCGCGCAGCTACCTCAAGAAGGCAGAAGCCGGAATGACGGCCCGTGTGATCGAGGCCTGCAACGACCTGAAGTCGGCCGGACGCAGCGTCAGCGCCGGATAAGCGGCCGCACCCCATGTGAGCGGAACCTCGTAGTGGGCTACGAAGTTCCACTCACATGGGTACTCAGCTGCACACCTTCCACTGATCGCCGTCGAGGCTCAGGTCGAAGGTGCGCGGCGAACGATCGTTCGGGTTGGCGTCCGTGTGGGCGATGACCTGGGCGATCGCCGTGGAGTCGTCGGTGACCTGGATGGCGTCGATGCTGTCGACGGTCGGGATGTTGCCCTGCTCCACGGACACCCGATGCACGTCGGCGAACTCCGCGTCCGGGATGTCGCGATAGAACGTCGCCAGGTCTCCGCAGGACGTGCTGCGCAGCGTGGCCAGATCCCCGGCGGCCAGCGCCCTGGTGAACGACTCGACCGTCGTGCGAATCTGCGCTTCCGGGGAGTCTTCGACGTTCGTGCGGTCGATCAGCAGGTACGCACCGGCGGCCACTGCCGCGATCACGACTACCGCGGCCACCAGAGCCGCCCACCACTTCTTGTGACTCGGTTTGTTCGGTTCCGCAGCCGGCGGTCCGACGCGGCGTGGTCCGACCTGCTGCGGCCGAGCTTTCTGCGGTTCGATCTTTCTGGGCGCGATCTTTTGGGCCGCAATCTTCTGGGGCTCGGCTTTTCGAGGCGCAGCTACCGGCGAATCGGCTGCAGGTGCAGCGATCTTCTCGGTGGAGGCGTCCGTCGATTCGTCGGCCGGCTTCTTCTTGTTCAGGTCGATCTTGGTCGTGTCGGCCTCGGGGGTCGCATTGTTCTTCTCGTCCGGCATGCGTTCTCCCTCGTTCACCGAATTCCTCGAAAGCTGTAAGTCCGAAATTTCGTCAGCTGGCAGCCTATCGACCGCGTGTGCAGCGCAGCGTGAGCGCCGCCGGGGGTGTTCGGACACGATTGGGTGACGTAGGGGCACAATGAGCGCCATGACTTCTTTCGGTGATCTGCTCGGACCTCAACCAACGCTGTTGCCCGGCGACGACGAGGCCGAATCCGCACTGCTGAATCACGAGGCTCCCGAGACGGTTGCTGCGGCACATCCGACGGCGTCGATCGCGTGGGCGTATCTCGCCGAGGCCGCTCTCGAATCGGGTGCCACCATCACCGCGTACGCCTATGCGCGTACCGGTTATCACCGAGGTCTGGACCAGTTGCGTCGTAACGGATGGAAGGGATTCGGGCCGGTCCCGTACAGCCATGAGCCCAACCGCGGATTCCTCCGATGCGTCGCAGTCCTCGCCAAAGCCGCCCGCGACATCGGCGAGCACGACGAGTACGCCCGCTGCCTCGACCTCCTCGAAGACTGTGACCCCAAAGCAGCGGAAGCGCTCGGCCTGGGCTGATCGTGCCCGCGCGAGCCGGGCGCGTGGCCGAACCCGGATGAAGGCGGGCACCGAGCGGCTGCGGTTGTCGCTGTTGCCCATCGTGCAGTGCGCGTTGGCGGCCGGGGTCGCGTGGTTCGTCGCTACGGATCTCGTCGGTCACGAACGTCCGTTCTTCGCGCCCATTGCGGCCGTCGTCTCGCTCGGTGTGTCCCTCGGGGCGCGGTTGCGCCGATCGGCCGAGCTGGTGGCCGGCGTGACGGTCGGCATCGGCGTCGGCGATCTGTTGATCTCCCTGATCGGCAGTGGGCCATGGCAGATCGCGCTGGTGGTCGTGTTGGCGATGTCGGCCGCGGTGTTCCTCGACGGCGGCCCCATCATCGCCATGCAGGCCGGATCGTCCGCGGTGCTGGTGGCGACCCTCATTCCGCCCGGCAACATGGGTGGCCCCAACCGCATGGTCGACGCGTTGGTCGGTGGTCTGGTGGGCATCGCGATCGTGGCGTTGATTCCGACGCATCCGGTGTGGCGGGCGCGTAAGGATGCGGCGAACGTGTTGGCGACGGCGGCGAGTGTGTTGCAGAAAGTGGCCGACGGGTTAGTGGCGAACGACCCGAAGCCCATCGAGGATGCGTTGCGCAAGGCTCGGGCGACGCAGTCCGGCATCGACGCTCTGCGAACCGATCTCAAGGGCGGCCGGGAGATCGCGCGCATTTCTCCGATGTACTGGAATCATCGCACTCGGTTGGCGGCCCTGGCGGCGACAGCCGACCCCATCGACAACGCTGTTCGCAATATTCGGGTGCTGGCACGGCGGTCGTTGACCTTGGTGCGCGACGACGAAATTCTGGACCCGCGGGTGGTCGACGAGGTGGAGAAGCTGGCGCACGCGGTGGAAGTCCTACGCCAGATGATTCTCGCCGATCCGGGGCAGAAGCCGGATGCGGCGGAGGCCGCGCGGGTGTTGCGGTCGGTCGCTGCCGGAGCGAAGCCGGAACTGATCTCGAACGCCGGGTTGTCGGCGACGGTGGTGCTCGCTCAGTTGCGGTCGATCATCGTCGATCTGTTGCAGGTCGCCGGGCTCAAGCGCATCTCTGCGTTGGCGACTCTGCCGCCGACGGTCAAGCATCCGCACGTCCCGCCGGAGTTGTGACCCGAGCACACCGTTGCATATATGCGTATGTACGCATATGGTGACTGCCTGAAGTCGTTGCAGTCACGAGGGGGAGTCATGGGCGCGGGTCACGGACACAGCCACGGCGTGGGTGGTCATTCGCCCGACGGCGCGGGACCGCCCAGATCTCGGGTTCGCAAGATGATCGTGGCGTTGGCCGTTCTGGTGGTGTTCCTGGTGGTCGAACTGACCGTGGCGCTGGCCATCGGCTCGCTCGGTCTGCTGGCCGATGCCGGCCACATGCTCACCGACGTACTCGGAATGTCGATGGGCTTGATCGCTCTCGTCCTTGCGCGGAAGGGAAGTGCCGCAGCGGCAAGGACATTCGGTTGGCACCGTGCCGAGGTGCTCACCGCAATCGCGAATGCTGTTCTGCTGCTGGGCGTTGCGGCGTTCATCATGTACGAGGCGATATCTCGCATCGGCGATGCGCCCGAGATCCCCGGTCTTCCGTTGATTCTCACCGCAGCGGCCGGTCTTGCCGCGAACATCGTCGTCATGATGCTCATCCGCGGCGATGCGAAGGACTCTCTCGCCGTTCGCGGTGCCTACATGGAGGTGCTGGCCGACGCCGTCGGCAGCGTCGGTGTGTTGGTGGGCGGTGTGCTCATGCTGGTGTTCGGGTGGACCTGGGTCGACATCGTCGTCGGCGTGCTCATCTCGCTGTGGGTGGTTCCGCGTGCGATCAAGCTCGCCGGGTCGGCACTGCGCATCCTCACTCAGGCGAGTCCTGCCGACGTCGACGTGGACGCGTTGACCGGAGATCTGAGCGCCCTTCCCGGAGTGACGGGAGTGCACGACTTGCATGTGTGGACCCTGACCACCGGAATGGACGTGGCCACGGTGCATCTGGAATGCGAGGGGTCGTCGTCGATGGTGCTCGATCGAGCGCGCTCGCTGCTGTCGACCTACGGACTCGACCATGCCACCGTGCAGGTCGAGCCGACCGCACACGGCCGAACCTGCAAGGAAGAGCTCACCTGGTGACGGTGCGTACCTCGGTTCCCGGACGCCAGATGTCGATCTGCATGTGATCGTCCACCAGTGACGTCAGTACCACTTCGCCAATGTCGAGATCGAACACGTGGTACGGCACGAGTTCGCCGGGAGCCGCGTCGAATATCGGTTGCAGCACAGCGGGATCGGTGATCTCTGCGGCGATTCCGCTGATCTTTGCATCGCCGCCCTCCATCGAGTGGTGGCCGGGATTGCTGTGCAGTGCGAACCGGCCGTCGCGCTGTAGATCTCGCGCTTTGGCGGCACCGAGCATCGATCCGAGTCGCAGCACCCCGGTGTCCACGAACTCCACCTCGGTTCCACTGACGCGCGGTGAGCCGTCTGCCCGTAGTGTCGCGAGAACATGGTGCTTGTGCGCGGTGAATCGGGCCCGCACCGCGGACGCGAGAGTCGGAGCCGCTGCCGAGAATTCGTTCCACGTCGTCATGCGCACATTATGCGATCGACCACCGACAGTGTTGGGCAGGAATGCACGGAACCTGCCCGAACAGACGGAATCCCGCCGATCGCGTTCGATATCGTGCACTCTTTCCCGCTGGACCTGTCAGATCCAGAATCGCATCAGGTAGTTGCCGTTGCCGGCGAAGAACTCGGGGACCCCCGACAATCCGAACAGGGTGTAGATCGCTCCGAAGAAGGCGGCATTGACAGCCGGCACGAAAAGCAACGCAACGAGGACGAGAATCCCGTATCCCTTGAACTGGTTCAGCGACGCTCGGGTGGTGGGTGAGAGCGAGGGTTCGAGGGCTGCGTATCCGTCGAGTCCGGGCACCGGGATCAGGTTGAGGATCGTGGCCATGATCTGCAGAAACGCCAGAAAGCTGAGCCCGTACCAGAAGGCGGCGTTGGTGCCGTCGGTACCGAACAGCCTGATGACCACCAGAAGTGCCACGGCCACAACTGCATTGGCGAACGGGCCGGCCAGTGCGATGCGCCGCTGGGGCGACGCCGAGAACTGTCTGGTACGCAGGTAGACGGCGCCGCCCGGCAGGCCGATCCCGCCGATCGCGATGAACACCACCGGGAGAACGATGGACAGCAGCGGGTGGGTGTACTTCAGCGGGTTCAGGGTCAGGTAGCCGCGGAGCTCGACTTCGCGATCACCGGCTCGAAACGCGGTGTAGGCGTGGCCGAATTCGTGCAGGCACACCGACGCGATCCACCCGGCGAGAACAAGCACGAACACTCCGATGCGCGCGGCGACGGACGTGACGTCGTCCGCCGTCCAGGCAAGGGCACCACCGATTCCGGCGACGGCGAGCACCGCGACGAAGATCGGGCTCGGCAGTACGGGACTGCGCCGCACCGGAACGGTCATCGGACCAGCAACCACTCCTGATGGTGGCGGTAGAAGGTCGACCGCTTCACCGCCTTGCCGCCGGCGATACCGTCGCGCGTCAGTTCGGCGGCGGGGGAGCCGAGTTGCATGGCGCGGCCGCTGACCCAGCGGCGCGGCAGAAATCGGCGACGGCCGACGACGCGTGCGCGGAGGCCGGGCATGTCCGCGGTGGGAGCCACCTCGACTCCGGGCACGACGCCGGAGAACAACCGGGTGTCGTCGACGTAGGCCTCGCCTTCGAGGTCGGTTCCGTCGGCACCGCCGAGCAGAGCCCTCCCGACGACGGCCTTGCCTGCATCGTCGCGGATGAGGGGTGTGCTCGACGCCGTACCCGTCAGGGCGACCTTGGCGGCACGTGACCCGGTGCCCAGCTTGTAGATGTGCGCGGCGTCGGTTGCGTTCTCCGGCACGAACGCGACCTCGACGTGCAGCCGTTCGGTGCGCATCAGGCGCGTCAGCAGCGCGGCGAGGGACGCATCGTCGCCCAGGACGATGATGCGTGGCTCGGGGGCGGATTCGATGTCGGAGAAGATCGCGCTGCAGTCGTCGTCGGTCGGTACTGCGTCGGCGTTGCGCAGTGGGACGTCGGTCAGCGTGATCGGCAGCAGCGGGTTGCCGCACTGCAGAACGAACGGTGTCACGGCGCTCCTAGATCTTCCGATGAATCCTCGTCACGACCATAGTGCCCTCGTTCGGCGTCGACCGTAGCGGCATGCGGGCCAGCTCACCGCCTCGGCTAGACTGTTCCCCCGGCCACTGTCGCGCCTGCGACGAATGGTGACTGCTGCATTCGCTCGAGTACATCTGCAGCACGTCCTTGCACGAAAGCAACGTAGGAGAGCACATGCCGGCGATAGTCCTGATCGGCGCCCAGTGGGGCGACGAAGGCAAAGGCAAAGCCACCGACCTGTTCGGCGAACGACTTCAGTGGGTGGTTCGCTACCAAGGCGGCAACAACGCCGGCCACACCGTCGTTCTTCCCAACGGAGACAAGTTCGCACTACACCTGATCCCGTCGGGAATTCTCACGCCGGGCGTCAAGAACGTCATCGGTAACGGTGTCGTCGTCGATCCGGGTGTGCTGCTCACCGAGCTCGATGGCCTCGAGAAGCGCGATGTCGATACGTCGAATCTGCTGCTCAGCGCCGATGCGCACCTGATCATGCCGTACCACGTGGCCATCGACAAGGTCACCGAGCGGTTCCTCGGTGCCAAGAAGATCGGCACCACCGGGCGCGGCATCGGCCCGTGCTACCAGGACAAGCTCGCCCGCGTCGGTGTGCGTGCGGCGGATGTGCTCGACGAGAAGATCCTGACCCAAAAGGTCGAGGCCGCACTGGAATTCAAGAACCAGGTGCTCTCGAAGATCTACAACCGCCGGGCGCTGGATCCACAGCAGGTCGTCGACGAGGTGCTCGAGCAGGCCGAGGGATTCAAGCACCGCATCACCGATACGCGCCTGCAGCTCAACCTCGCGCTCGAGCGCGGCGACACGATTCTGCTCGAGGGATCGCAGGGCACGTTGCTCGACGTCGACCACGGCACCTATCCGTACGTGACGTCGTCGAACCCGACGGCAGGCGGCGCGTCCGTCGGCTCGGGCATCGGCCCGAACAAGATCACCACGGTGCTCGGCATCCTCAAGGCGTACACGACGCGTGTGGGATCCGGTCCGTTCCCGACCGAGCTGTTCGACAACCATGGTGAGTACCTGGCCAAGCAGGGCGGCGAGGTGGGCGTCACCACCGGTCGCGCCCGACGTACGGGCTGGTTCGACGCGGTCATCGCTCGGTACGCCACCCGCGTCAACGGCATCACCGACTACTTCCTGACCAAGCTCGACGTGCTCTCCAGCCTGGACACCGTGCCCATCTGCGTCGCCTACGACGTCGACGGCGTCCGTCACGACGAAATGCCGATGACGCAGACCGGTTTCCACCATGCGAAGCCGATCTACGAAGAGATGCCCGGTTGGTGGGAAGACATCTCCGGTGCCCGGACATTCGAGGAACTGCCGATCAACGCGCAGAACTACGTCCTGCGTCTCGAGGAACTGTCGGGTGCGTACATGTCGTGCATCGGTGTGGGACCGGGCCGCGACGAAACCATCGTCCGTCGAGACATTCTGCGGTAGCCGAACCCGTTATCGAAAAGCCCCGAGGCGCACTGCCTCGGGGCTTTTTGCTGTATGAGGACGGACTGGACCTTTCACATCGGCTGTGGGTTGAAAACGAACTGTGGTTTTGCCAATTGCGCCGAAATGACTCTATCGACGGGTGGTCACTGCGAAACAGCCGTCGAACTGCCCCCAATTCGACCGATTACCGATGCGACTCTGCGTTACAGTCGATCTCGACTTGTAAACTCAGAGTACGAAACGAGCGGCCGAAAAAGCTCTTGGACTTTTACCCTCACTTGGGTAACAGGCCAGGTAGACGTGGCGAAACAATGAGCATCGCACCAATTGCGGAGGCCTCTTCGGATGGCCGACGATCCGATCGGATCACCCCCCTCGGCCCCGTGTGGCCACCGAAGAAAGTAGAACGAATGAACAAGGCAACCAAGGGCGCGCTCGCTGCCGCTGCCGCTGGCGTGCTCCTGCTCGGCGGTGCCGGGTCCTACGCGCTCTGGAGTGATAGCGAAACCGTCGACGGTGGCACCGTGACTGCAGGTATTCTCGACATCGCTCCCGGTACCAGTACGGGATGGAGAGACATTTCGGCGGGTGCGCCTGGCACCCCGATCCCATCGATCGCCAGCTTCCGTATGGTACCCGGCGACATCCTGCAGTACGACGCAACATTCGTAGTCACCGCCACCGGTAACAATCTGACCGCGACGTTGACGGCTGATCCCCTGACCGCAGTGAGGTACGACGGCACTTCCGGATTGACTGCTGTCAATGCTCCGGTCGTGGTTACCAACTCGACCGGATCCAACACAATTACCTCCGCTCAGGCCGGACAGACGATCACGGTGTCGGCGAAGGTCACCTTCGATAGGGAAACCGCCAATCAGGTCGGTCAGAACGGCACTATCAATTTGTCGACGTTCAAGCTGAATCTTCAGCAGACACGTCCGTAGTCATTTCGGTTCGTGTCGAAACTCAGACCGAGAGTCAAGACAATGTGGCTCGGTATTGCGGTTGCGTCGGTGGCTGTCCTGGCCTTTGGGTCAGTGCAGACTACCGGCGCACTGTGGCGCGACCAAGAGACGATGAACGCGGGGTCGGTCAAAGCGGGCACGTTGACTCTCTTTGCGGGTGGAGATTCGACTACGACCTCCCAGGTTTTCCAGTTCGACAACCTCGCCAAAACTTTGATTGCACCCGGTGAATTCGGCCAGGGTGCGATGGTGTTGAGGAACGGTGGCAACGTCCCGCTGCGGTTCAGAGTGAGCAGGATTGGATTGACGCCGGCTACGGTGGCGCCGGCCACGCCGGTGCAAGTCGCCGTAGACGTCCGGATCGGCACGACTGTTGCTGCTTGCACGACGACCAGTGCGCCGTCGGGCCCGTCCGTAGTCAGCGTTTCCGCGAGCACGTCGTCGCCTGCAATCGTCCCCGTCGGAACGCCGATCTTGGAGCAGACCATTCAGGCCAATCAGGCAGTGGTGCTGTGTGTGCGGTCGACGTTGGTGTCCGCCTCGACGTCAGTGTCGTCGTCGTACAGACATGAATTCACCATTGTTGGAGAGCAGGTGCAAAAGTAATGACGACCGCTGAGCAGACCAGCGAGAAGACCGGGCTCCGCTGGTGGATCGTCAACGTTATGTCCTTGCTTCTCTTGTTCTGTGTGGTGGCGATCCTCCTTGCAGCCGTGGTTGTGCCGAAGGTCAGCGGATCGCAGGCATACACAGTTCTGACCTCATCGATGGAACCGACGTATCCACCTGGAACCTTGATCGTCGTCAAGCCGGGCGACGTGCAGTCGATGGGCATCGGCGAACCCGTCACATACCAAATTGCGTCCGGACTGCCCGAAGTGATAACGCACAGGATCGTCGCCGTCGGTTTCGACGCAGAAAACAGGCGGGTTTACACAACGCAGGGCGACAATAATCCGCGTCCTGATGAGAGCCCGGTCAAGCCCGAGCAAATCCGCGGAAGTGTTTGGTACAGCATTCCGTACCTCGGGTACGTGAATAATTGGATTACCGGTGAGCGCCGAACGACCGCCGTATACGTGATTGCGGGCGGCTTGGTTGCATTCGCGCTCTATCAGTTTGCGAGCGCAGGGATCGACCGGTCGCGGCGAAAGCTGCAGTCGTGAGCTTTCTCGGTCCGGTGTTCAACGTCCTGTCCAGTACTCGCGTTCGTGCGCTTCTGTCGCTCGGGATGGTTCTGGGCCTCGGTGCCGTGGGCACTCTTGCCGCGTGGTCGTCGACTGTAGTTGCGACGTCAGGTCAGTTCACAACCGGAACTGTCGACATAACCATCAACAACTCGAACGATCCGGTGACTTACGCGTCTGCACCGCTGACCGGGTTGTTTCCCGGTTCGATTACCTCAGGGGCATTCACTGTCCGCAACGTCGGGTCGACAAATTTCTCGTACTCCGTCGCTGTTACCGGGACTGGTCTCGGCGCATTTTTCGATGTAACTGTCAGGAAGGACGGAAGTGTGACTGCGCCGTGCACTGACGGCACTGCAGTCACGCCATCACTCGCCCCTTTGCCCGCGAATCTACAGATTGCTCCTGTGGCAGCACCCCTGGCCGCCACAAGCGGAGTTCAAGTTCTGTGCGTAAGTCTGCGACTGTCGCCGGATGCCCCTGCTAGCGCGCAGAGCTCGACGGGGAACGTCAGCCTTCTCTTTACTGCGACGGGGGCTTGATGGCCAAGTCGAGACAAATGATAAGGGAATCCGCGCTCAATATCGGTGCGCTCTTAGGCGTTATTTGCTTCGTCTTCGCTGTGTGCGCTGTCTTCTTCGGCATCACACCGCTGATATTCCGTTCCGGGTCGATGAGCCCCGCCATTGATACGGGATCTTTGGCCTTGGCGCGTACCGTACCGGCGTCTTCGCTGACGGTCGGCGATATCGTGAGCATCAACCGTACGGATGGATCGCGTATTACGCACCGAGTCAACAAGATTCAGGGTTTTACCGGAAACTCTGTGTCGGTCCTCCTCAAAGGTGACGCAAATGCGGACGTCGATGCCGACAGTTATGCAATTACCGAAGCCGATCGAGTTTTCGCGCATGTGCCTTTTGGCGGCTATGTAGCAACGTGGACCACCACGCCGTTCGCCTGGGTGCTCGGCGCTGGACTTGCAGCATTCTTATTGTATGTCGCATGGCGTCCGGAGCCGAGTGCGTCACGTACGCCGAGCGGCAGGCACTCGTTGTCCACCGGGATTGCACTTGTTGCTGCTGGTGCGACCGCTCTGGGAATGGGGTATGCGCATCCTGACATGACTGAGGCTGCTCTATCGGACACTGCCACGGTTCGGCCGGGGCCGCTAGCAGCCGGTACCTTACCCAACCCGACAGGACTGGTTTGCTCGGGCGGTGGGACGTTGGCAAGATCGGTGACTTTGACCATCGGCCGTCCCGTGGCTCCGGTCACCGGGTTTCAGGTGGTAGTTCGGAATGCTGCAGGTACAACTTCCACGGCCCCGATGGCTTTCACGGTGCCGCAGACCGGTAGCGCCACCGCGGTGGTGACTTCCGGACTTCTCGGGGCATTGTTGGGCGGAACTTCGTATGCAGACGTTCGATCGACTGCTGGGCAGTGGGTCTCGCCCGGGAAACAGACCCAGACAATCACCTCTTTTCTAGGTGTGAATTGCAACGGCAGCGCCACCGCGTCGGCTAGCAGGCAAGCTGTGCCGATACCGTCGCCGACGATCGATAGTTCGGTGGCTAACACGACCTCGCCCGAGATCGCGGCATCGACCACGACAGCGACCACGACACCGACCACGACGGTTGCGCCTCCGAAAGCTACGGAAGTGCCACCAATGACGACGACGTCGGCACCGACCGTCCCCACCGAACCGGTCGTTCCCGCACCGATTGTCCCTGAACCAGTCGAGCCCGGACTTGCCGTCCCTGAGACGCCGGCGCTTCCGCCAGCCCCTCCAGCAAGCGCATTTGTCTCACCCGGTTCGCCGAAATCCTCGGGTGAGTACACAGCGAGTGTCGCACAAGGTGTGCTGGCAATAACCGATCCCGCGGAGGTGATCGTGTACGAATACCCAGTGTCGTCGAGTGAGCGTTACGGTACAGGGGCAGTGTGGTCCTCCAACGGCAGCTTGTACATCCTCTCGGAGAAATCTGCTCCGGTGCAGTTGGCTCCGTCAGGTGATGGCACGTTTGTTTCGAGTACGAGATCGACCGCTGACTTACCGTCGGACATCGCCGCGTTGCTTTAGCCCCGATCCACCGACGTCATCCCGCTGGGCTTCGTGTGCCGGCCTCTTGCCACGGTTCCGGCGGCGGGTTGCAGGTGGTGCTGATCGCTCCGCTGTACCTACGCCGAGTCCGCGCCTCATGATGCCGAGGGCATGTGCGCGAAAGGTCCGTCGGTCAGACCCGACAGCAAGGTCTCGATGATCGCGTATGACCGGAGGTCCATTGCGGAGGACCTGCTTACCCGCGATTTGGAGCGATCGTAGGGGGCGCGCCTCGTTCGGCGTGTACGTAGACCGGCCGCAGGCGCGAGTCGATGTCGACTGCGCCTGGTCTCGAACGGTGGTCGACCCCGCAGCGACGGATGAGGTCCCCGCCGAGATTCTCGCCCTTCTCCAATAGCGGAGACGTCACATATATCTCCGAATCGAAGTGCGCGTCCACGAAACGGGTGGATAATCGAGGGCAAGTAAAGCGACGGAGGGCCGGTCGATGACTGAAAATTACAATGGCTTGGAAGTTTTCAGCTACCAATTCGATCGGTTTGCTTACGAACACTCGTGGATCGGGGCGCAGACTGGCGAATTCATGCTCGGTCCTCAGGGTGGCGGCATGTTGGAGTTCACCCACGCGATGGTGTTCGCTCTCCCCGAGGGTGGTGCGCACGAAGTACACGGACCAATCTTGGAGTGGTACCTCTCGCACGGCGGACCCTATGGCGCACTTGGCTATCCGATCAGCAACGAGCGCCCGACGCCCACCGGTTCCGGACGCTACAACCTGTTCCAGCGGGGAGCGATCGGCTGGCTACCGGATACGGGCGCATTCACCATCGGCGGTAGAGAAGAGGATTCTGATGTCAGTCCGGGTCCCGACGCCGCGACGGTCTCCGTTGTCGACGCCTCGATGTCTTCGGTCGGCATATCTGGCTGACAAAGCCAACTTCAGTCCTGTTTTTCATCTATTTATTCGGTCGAGAGTATCTTTAGCGATTACCGATGAATTCAGAACAGCGTCGGCTCGTCGAATCCGGTGACGCCTTCGATGCCGAGAATTCGTTGTTTCGTATTCGCCCCGCCGGGAGCGGAGAAGCCGCCTCATATGGAGGTCGGCCTGTCAACGACGGCATGGTGAAGCGGTGGCACGCACCGTCGTGTGTGCCACCGCTTCCTGTTGCCGGGATGGTGATCGA